>DATLGR010000144.1:0-13384 GCA_035540415.1 Burkholderiales bacterium
TGCGCACACCGCGCCGGCCGAGCTCGAGCGCGAGCATCAGGCCGAACGGTCCGCCGCCGGCGATGAGCACCGCGGTCTTGCTGGGGATCACCCGCCGATTCTAGCGAGTCGCTCCCGGAGTTCACGGCCGAGGTCGCCGCCGGCCGTGCCGTGCCGCGCCGCTTCGTGGCGCAGGAGCTCGGCGACGCTCTTCAGATAGCCGATCTGTTCGAACAGGCGGCCTGCGATGCGCCCGGCATCCCCCTCGAGCGCCCCCTGCGCCCGCAGCGCCGCGCGCTCCGCAAGGCGCAGCAAGTCGGCGAGGTCGTCGACCGCGTCCGCCGCAGGTGAGGTTGGGGTGGTGGGCATGCGTTTTCCGGAAGACCGCAGTGTGGGGCTCGTCGCCGCTCCTGCACCGCGTGCGAGCGAAATGCGCACAGAGTTTTACCGGCGCCGGCACTTTGGCATGGCGAGCCCCCCGGCAGCTTTGCTAACTTGCCGGCGTGGATTCCCAGCCTCCGAGTCCCGCGCCGAGCACAATCACCCGCCTCGCCGAAGTCGCCGTGGCGACGTTGCTCGCTGTCCTCGCCATCGTCCTCGCGTCCTAGCCGCTGCGCAGCCGGTTTGCCGGCGGCCGCGCGCTGTCATGAAACGGCAATACGGGGCCGGTACCTTGCCGGCCATCGAAGCGACTTCATAGGAATCCCATGACGAGAACAGGGGTAGTGAAATCGGCGCTGCTTGCAGGCGCAATTGGCTGGTCCGGCGTGACGCTTGCCGCCGGGATCACGGGGGCTGGGGCGACGTTTCCCAATCCGATCTACGCCAAGTGGGCGGACGCCTACCATAAGGCAACCGGCAATCGCGTGAACTACCAGTCCATCGGTTCGTCCGGCGGCATCCGCCAGATTCGCGCGAGAACGGTCGACTTCGGCGCCTCGGATGCTCCCTTGAGCAGCGAAGAGCTCAAGAAAGACGGCTTGATCCAGTTCCCCACGGTCTTCGGCGCGGTGGTGCCCGTCATCAACGTCCCGGGCGTCAAGGCCGGCGAGATGCGGCTGACCGGGCCCGTCCTTGCCGATATCTACCTCGGCAAGATCGCCAACTGGAGCGACAAGGCGATCCAGGAGCTGAACCCCAATCTCAAGCTGCCGAACCAGGCGATCGGAGTGGTACGACGCGCCGACGGCTCCGGCACCACGGCGATCTTCACGAACTACCTGGCCAAGGTCAGCCCCGCTTGGAAGGAAAAGATCGGCGAGGGCACCACGGTGCAATGGCCGGTCGGCTTGGGCGGCCGCGGCAACGAAGGCGTGTCGGCATTTGTCCAGCGCCTTCCCGGCTCCATCGGCTACGTGGAATACGCCTACGCGAAGCAGAACAAGCTCGCCTTCGCCCGCTTGCGCAACGCGGCCGGCAACCATGTGGATCCCGACGAGCGCTCGGTCCAGGCGGCCGCGGCCGGCTGGGGCGAGGACGGCGACTTTCAGCATCCGACGGAGCAAAAGGCGCCGGGGGCTTGGCCGATCACCGGTGCGACCTATATCCTTCTGCCCCGCAACCCCGACCGGCCGCAGCAGGCCGCCGAGGTGATCAGCTTCTTCGACTGGGCCTATAACAACGGCGACAAGATGGCGCTCGAGCTGGATTACGTGCCGATGCCTGCCTCGATCGTGAAGCAGGTGCGGCAGGACTGGACCCGTGTGATGGACAAGGCCGGCAAGCCGGTCTGGCAGGCGAAGTAAGAAGATCGCTGGGGGGCGCGGGCGTCGCAGGACGCCCGCGCTTCGTCGTTTCATCGGAACAGGATGGCGCGCACCGAATGAGCAGCACCCAGGCGGCAGGCGAGGTCGGCCCGCTCGCATCCGCGCAACCGGCCGCCGCGCGCCGGCGCAGCGGCCGGCTCGGCGACTTCGTTTTCTTCAACCTCACGCGGTTCTTCGCCGTGCTGACCCTGGTGATGCTGTTCGGCATCATCCTGTCTCTGGTGGTCGAGTCCTGGCCCGCCATCCGCGAGTTCGGCCTGCCGTTCCTGTGGACCGCGGAATGGAACCCGCCGGCCGAGCGGTTCGGCGCGCTGATCCCGATTTACGGGACCCTCGTCACGTCGGCAATCGCGCTGGTCATCGCGGTGCCCATCAGCTTCGGCATCGCCGTATTCCTCACGGAGCTGTCGCCGCGCTGGCTGCGCCGGCCCCTCGGCACGGCCATCGAGCTCCTCGCCGCCATTCCGAGCATCGTCTACGGCATGTGGGGCCTGCTGGTCTTCGCCCCGCTCTTCGCCGAGCACGTGCAGCCGGTGCTGGCGGCGACCCTCGGCAACGTCCCGCTCCTGGGCGCGCTCTTCAGCGGGCCGCCGCTCGGCATCGGCCTGCTGAGCGCGGGGATCATCCTCGCCATTATGATCATTCCGTTCATTGCCGCGGTGATGCGCGACGTGTTCGAGGTCACTCCGGCGATGCTCAAGGAATCCGCCTACGGCGTGGGCGCGACGACCTGGGAGGTGATGTGGGGCGTGGTGCTGCCCTATACCAAGGTCGGGGTGGTGGGCGGCATCATGCTCGGGCTGGGCCGGGCGCTCGGCGAGACCATGGCGGTCACCTTCGTGATCGGCAACACCAACCTGCTCAACGACCTCTCGCTTTTCTCGCCGGGCAACAGCATCACGTCGGCGCTGGCGAACGAGTTCGCCGAAGCGGACCCCGGCCTGCACACGGCGGCCCTGATGGAGCTCGGGCTGATCCTTTTCCTGATCACCTTCCTGGTGCTGGCGTTCTCCAAGTGGCTGCTCGCCAAGCTCAAGATCAAGGAGGGCGCGCCGGTATGACGCTGCTGGAGCGGCGCAAGTGGAAGAACCGCATCGCCCTGGCGCTGTCGCTCGTCGCCATGGCCTTCGGCATCTTCTGGCTGCTGTGGATCCTGCTCGACGTGCTCCTGCTGGGCCTCGGGGGATTGTCGACGTCGCTCTTCACCAAGATGACGCCGCCGCCGGGCGGCGACGGCGGGCTGCTCAACGCCATCGTCGGCAGCGCGATCATGGTGGGGCTCGCCATGCTGGTCGGCACGCCGATCGGCATTCTCGCCGGCATCTACGTCGCCGAGTACGGCCAGCGCGGCTGGCTGGGGCCGGCGACCCGCTTCATCAACGACATCCTGCTGTCGGCGCCGTCGATCGTGATCGGGCTGTTCGCCTACGCCATCGTGGTGCGGCAGATGGGCAACTTCTCGGCGTATGCCGGGATCCTCGCGCTCGCGCTGATCGTCATCCCGGTCGTGGTGCGCACCACCGACAACATGCTGATCCTGGTGCCGAACAGCCTGCGCGAGGCGGCGTTCGCGCTCGGCGCGCCGAAATCGATGGTGATCCGGGCGGTCACGCTGCGCGCGGCGCGCGCGGGAGTGATCACCGGAGTGCTCCTGGCGGTGGCGCGCATCGCCGGGGAGACCGCGCCGCTGCTCTTCACCGCGATGTCCAACCAGTTCTGGTCGCTGAACCTCGGCCAGCCGATGGCCAACCTCCCGGTCACTATCTTCAAGTTCGCGATGAGCCCGTTCGAGGACTGGCAGCGGCTCGCCTGGGCGGGCGTCTTCCTCATCACCCTGGGCGTGCTGGCGATCAACATCACCGCGCGCGTCCTCTTCAAGGAGCAGATCAAGCGATGATCAGCACTGCCGCTGCCTTGCCGCAGGTCAACGTGGACCGGGCGCCCGCGAAGGCGACGCCCGACCAGGTCGTGATCTCGGTGCGCAGCTTCAACTTCTACTACGGCGGCTTCCACGCGCTGAAGAACATCAACGTCGACATCGTGCGCAACCGGATCACGGCGTTCATCGGTCCGTCGGGCTGCGGCAAGTCGACGCTGCTGCGCTGCTTCAACCGCATGTACGAGCTCTATCCGGAGCAGCGGGCCGAGGGTGAGCTCACGCTGGAGGGCCGCAACATCCTCGGCAAGGGCGTCGACGTGACGGCGCTGCGGGCCGCGGTCGGGATGGTGTTCCAGAAGCCGACGCCCTTCCCGATGTCGATCTACGACAACATCGCCTTCGGCGTCTCGCTGCACGAGCGGCTCAGCCGGCGCGACATGAACGACCGGGTGGAATGGGCGTTGAAGCGCGCCGCGCTGTGGGACGAGGTGAAGGACATCCTGCCGCAGAGCGGCATGAGCCTCTCCGGCGGCCAGCAGCAGCGCCTGTGCATCGCGCGCGGCATCGCGGTGAAGCCGCAGGTGATCCTCCTCGACGAGCCGACCTCGGCGCTCGACCCCATCTCGACGGCCAAGATCGAGGAGCTGCTGCACGAGCTCAAGCGGGACTTCACCATCGCCATCGTCACGCACAACATGCAGCAGGCGGCGCGGGTCTCGGATTACACCGCCTACATGTACCTCGGCGAGCTCATCGAGCACGGCGTGACCGACGAGATCTTCATCAAGCCGAAGATGAAGCAGACCGAGGACTACATCACCGGCCGCTTCGGCTGATCATCGCAGGCGACGGCAAGGTCGTCGGATCGGCTCGGCGTGAGGACCGGCGAGAAGCCGCCGCGCTCGGTGCGGAAGTTGGTGGTCTGCCCCTGGTAGAGCCGCGCCGCAAGGAGCAGCACGGCGCCGCGGTACGCGTAGTTGCGGATGTCCGCCTTCATGCTGCAGTCCGCGCCGAGGCGCCGCTCGCCCGGCGGCACGAGTTGCTGCGCGACGTAACGGCCGCCGAGAATTTCACTCCATACCCGGCGCGTGAGCTTGTCACCGCGGTAGGCGCCCTTGCCGCCATGGCCGGCGGCCGGCTTGAAGAAAAGCTTGCGGCGCGCCGACCACAGGCGCTCGGCGAGCTGCGGGGTCACAGGCTCCGTGCGGGCGATGCCTTGCGAGAGCACGGCGACGACCCTCTCGGCCACGCCCCAGGCGCGCAGCCGGTCCGGATCCGAGAGGAGCGTGAGGTTGCGCTTGTCGGCATAGAGCGCATGCGCGCGCGGGTGCGGCGTGAGGACAATGTCGCCGGCGAGATAGGCCGCCCGCAGCGCCGGATGGGCGTCGAGCGCGAAATCGGTGAGGCGGTTGTAGACGAGATCCACCGTTCGGAGGTCGAGCTCGTGCGGCGCGCGCACGATCGCATCGATGCCGTGGCGGCGGAAGAGCTGCGCAAAGAGCAGGAACTCGGGATACAGATACTGGGACTCGGGCGCGTCGTCGACGATGGCAATGCGCCGCGGCGCGCCGGCCCGCCCCGCGGCGTGCCATTCGGCGCGGAACATGTCGACGAACGCACGCTCGAGGTCCTCGGCCGGCACGGGGCCGGTCACAAGAGCGGCGATCTCGTCGCAGCAGGCACGCTGGGCCCGGGCGAGAAGCGCGTTCAGGAGCGCGCCGCCGGCGTTGGTATTGAGCTCGATGAGCCGCGGGCCGTCGACGCCGAGATGGAAGTCATAGCCCATGAAGACGCCGGGCGTGCCGGGGTCGTAGCGGGCGATTGCGGGCGCCCAGGCGAGCGCGGCCTCGCGATACGCCGGCAGGCGCACGACCTCTTCGACCGCGCTGATGATGGTTGCCATTGCGTCGACCTGCCGGCGCGAGACGAAGACGGGCAGCGCGGCGAACAGATGCGGGCAGCGCTCGGCGATAAGCCCGTGCAGCCCGCCTGCGGCGGGGTCCTTTTCGATCGCGTGCCGCAGCGCCTCGCGATCGAGGCTCACGCAGAAGCAGTCCGTGTTCAGGGCCTCGATCATGCCAATCCCCGCTCGTACCAGCCTCTGGACGCATTCACGACGCGCACGACGAGCAGCATCACCGGCACTTCGATGAGCACGCCCACCACGGTGGCGAGCGCGGCGCCGGACTGGAAGCCAAAGAGGCTGATGGCGGCAGCGACCGCGAGCTCGAAGAAGTTGGAGGCGCCGATGAGGGCGGAGGGGCCGGCGACGCTGTGCTTCTCGCCCACGCGGCGGTTGAGCCAGTAGGCGAGGCCCGAGTTGAAGAACACCTGGACGAGGATCGGCACGGCGAGCATCGCGATGATCAGGGGCTGCTCGACGATGGCCTCACCCTGGAAGGCGAACAGCAGCACGAGGGTCGCGAGGAGCGCGCCGGTCGACCAGGGCGTGATGCGTGCCAGCGCCGCGCGGTAGGCCGCCTCGCCGCGCGCGAGCAGCGCGCGGCGCAGGAGCTGCGCGAGGATCACCGGGATGACGATGTAGAGCACGACCGAGGTGAGCAGCGTGGCCCACGGCACGGTGATCGAGGCGATGCCGAGCAGCAGGCCGACGACCGGCGCGAAGGCGAAGATCATGATGACGTCGTTCAGCGCCACCTGCGAGAGCGTGAAGTACGGGTCGCCATTGGTGAGCCGGCTCCACACGAACACCATGGCGGTGCAGGGCGCGGCGGCCAGCAGGATGAGCCCGCCGATGTAGCTGTCGAGCTCGCCGGCCGGAAGATACGGCGCGAACACGTGGCGCACGAAGACAAAGGCGAGGAGCGCCATCGAGAAGGGCTTCACCGCCCAGTTGACGAACAGCGTCACGCCGATCCCGCGCCAGTGATGCTTGACCTGGCCGAGGGCGCCGAAGTCGACCTTGACCAGCATCGGGATGATCATCACCCAGATGAGAAGCCCCACCGGGACGTTGACGCGCGCGAGCTCCATGGCGCCAACCGCCTGGAACATCCCGGGGAAGCGCTGACCCAGGGTAATGCCCAGGACGATGCACAACGCGACCCACAGCGTGAGCCAGCGCTCGAACCCGCTCATCGGGCTCGGCTGCGCGGAAAGCGCGGCGGCGGTCATGACGTGCCGATCTCCTTCAGCTTTCGCTGCAGCGAATGCCGGTCGAGCTTTTCCATGGGTAGCGACAGCAGGAGGTTGATGCGGGCGGACAGGGCCGTGAACGCGGTGAGGAAGGCCTTGCGCTTCTCGTCATCGGTTCCCTGGACCGCCGCCGGATCCTCGACCCCCCAATGCGCGGTGATGGGGCGCCCCGGCCACACCGGGCACATCTCGCCTGCGGCGTTGTCGCAGACGGTGAAGACGAGGTGCAGCTCCGGGGCGCCGGGCCGCGCGAGCTCGTCCCAGCTTTTCGAGCGCAAGCCCTCCGTTGAAATGCCGTTTTTCGCGAGCAGCTCCAGCGCCAAGGGATTCACGGTGCCGTTCGGGTGGCTGCCGGCGCTGTAGGCGCGGAAGCGGTCCGCGCCCCGGGCATTGAGGTACGCCTCGGCAAGGATGGAACGCGCGGAGTTTCCGGTGCAGAGGAACAGGACGTTGAACGGCTTGGACATGTCAGGCCTTGGCGCTCGTGCGGCGGGGACGGGCGGGAGCGGGATCGCACGAGCGGCCGCCGCAGCAGTTCTCGGTGAGATAGGCGACGAGCGCGGTCATGCGCTCGAAGCTTGCGGTGTAGATGACGAAGCGGCCGTCCTGGCGGCTGCTCACCAGCCCTGCGCGCGCGAGCTGCGACAGGTGGAAGGACAGCGTCGCCGGCGGCAGGTCGAGCTTTTCGCCGATCAGGCCCGCGGCGAGCCCTTCGGGCCCGGCCTCGACCAGCAGGCGAAAGATCGCGAGGCGCGAGCGCTGCGCGAGGGCCGCCAGCGCCTCGACGGCAGTTGACGTTTCCATGATTCCAGAATGGTAGAAACGTCGCGGGGCCTTGTCAAGGCGCTGGCGGACGGAAAGACGCGCGCCGCGCTAAACGCTACTGCCGCAGCGCGATCGCTTCCTGGGCCTTCGGCCGCGAGACGCCCTCGGTGAGCCAGCGCTCGAAGTGCGGGTATTTCGACAGGTCGTACTTCATAGCGGTGAAGGAGAAGCACACGCTCGCCACCATGAAATCGGCCATGTCCCAGCGCTCGAGACCGAAGTACCTGTGCTTCGCGAGGTGATCGTCGAGCACCTTGAGGCCCGGCTGGAGCTTGCGGTCGGCGTCGTCCGCGAGCGCGGCGTCGCGCTTCTCCGGCGGGAACATGACGCGGTTCTGCATCACGGTGATCATGTGCGGCTCGATGTCGTTCGCCGTGAAGAAGGCCCACTGCAGCATGCGCGCCTTGCCCTTCAGGTCGGCGGGCCACAGCGGGCTCTTGTACTTCTCGGCGAGGTACAGGTTGATGGCGGCCGACTCCCACATCACCAGGCCATCGTCGTCGATGGTCGGCACGCGGGCGTTGGGATTGAGCTTCACGTAGTCCGGGCTCTTGGCCGTGGCCTCGGGCGTGTGGATGGTGATGTTCACGTGCTCGTAGGGGATGCCGGACTCCTTCAGCAGCCAGGCGACGCGGAAAGCGCGCGAGCGGTACTGGCCGTAGAGCTTGAGCATTCTGTTCTCCTCAGTTGAGCGGTTTCAGGATGTCCATGCCGCGCTGCACCGCGGGCCGGGCGCCGATGGCCTCGGTCCAGCGCTTCACCGCGGGATAGTCCTCGAGCGAGATCCCGAAGTTGAAGTGCCGCATCACCCAGGGGTAGGTGGCGATGTCGGCGATCGAGTACTCCCCGGCCAGGCAGGGCACGCGGTCCAGGCGCGCCTCGAGCACGGAGAAGAGGCGGGCCGCCTCCTTCTCGTAGCGCTCGATGGCGTAGGGCAGCTTCTCCCTGGCGAGCAGCCGGAAGTGGTGCGCCTGGCCGAGCATCGGCCCGATGTGCGCCATCTGGAACATGAGCCACTGCAGCACCGGGTAGCGGTCGGCGAAGAGCTTGCCCGTCTTCTCGGCGAGATACACCAGGATCGCGCCCGATTCGGCGAGCGCGAGCGCGCCGTCGGTGATGGCCGGGATCTTCTGGTTCGGGCTGATGGCGGTGAACGCGGCGCCGAGCTGCTCGCCCTTCGCCAGGTTCACCTTGACGAGCTCGTAGGGCAGGCCGACCTCCTCCAGCATCACCGACACCTTGCGCCCGTTGGGCGTGTGCCAGGCGTAGAGCCGGAGCATTAGTCCACCCGCGCGCCGGAGGCCTGCACGAGCTCGCGCATCTTGTCCGATTCGGCGGCGACGAAGCGCGCGAACTCCTCCGGCGAGTCCGCCACCGCGGCGAGGCCGAGCGAGTCCATGCGCTCGGCGATCTTCGGCTCGCGCAGCGCCCTGGCGATCTCCGTGTTCAGTCGCTGCACCACCGGGCGCGGGGTCGCCGCCGGCACGGCGAAGCCGTACCACACGCCGATCTCGAAGTTGGGCAGACCCGTCTCGTGCGCGGTGGGAACCTCCGGCGCCTGCGGGTGGCGCTTGAGCGCGGTAAGGGCGACCGGCTTCAGCCGCCCCGAGCGCACGTGCGAGATGACGTTGGAGAAGTTGTCGCACATCAGCGCCACGCGCCCGGCGAGCACGTCCTGCAGCGCCGGCGCCGGCCCCTTGTAGGGCACGTGCAGCAGGTCCACCTTGGCGGTGGTCTTCAGCAGCTCGCCGCACAGGTGCCCGGTGGTGCCGTTGCCCCCGGAGGCGAAGGCGAGCGCGCCCGGCTTGGCGCGCGCCGCCTGGATCACGTCGGCGATGGTCTTCACCGGCACGTCCGGATGCGCCACCCACATGTTGGGCGTGGTGGCGGCGTTGATGACGGGGGTGAAGTCCTTCTGCGGGCTGTAGCCCGGCTCCTTGTAGAGCCACTGGTTGGTGGCGAGGATCGCCGAGGGCGCCATGAGCACCGTGTGCCCGCTCGCGTCGCCCTTCGCCACGATCGCTGCGCCCACGTTGCCGCCGGCGCCGGGGCGGTTCTCGACGATCACCGCCTGGCCGAGCGACTGCGAGAGCAGCGGCGCGATCGCGCGGGGAATCAGGTCGGAGGTGCTGCCCGGCGGATACGGCACCACGATGGTGATCTGGCGCGCAGGAAAGGCCTGCGCAAGGGCGAGGGCGGGGCACAGCAGCAAGAGCACGACTAGGCGCATTCGGATCTCCTCAGGCTGGCAATCATCGAAACCTTCAGCATGTACTCGCGGGCAAGGCGCGGGTCGGCCGCCGTGCGCGTCATCTCCTCGCGCCAGCGGCGGTGCTCCTCGGGGTCGCGCGCCTCGAGGTTGCGCTTGTTGGCGATGGTGATCTTGTTGACGTACTCCAGCGCGACCGGGCGGCGCTCGCGCTCGTAGCGCTCGAGGTGCGCCTCGGAGGCGCGCCCGCGGATCACGGCGGCGAGCTTCTCGGCGAGGTTGAAGCCGTCGTGGATGCCGCCGTTCATGCCCATTCCGCCGAGCGGATTGTTGAGGTGCGCGGCGTCGCCGGCGAGGAAGCAGCGGCCGCGGCGATAGGTCTCGGCCACGCGCTGGTGCACCGAATACAGCGTGCGGTGCGCGATCTGGTAGGGCGCGCCGCGGTCGCAGACCCGCGCGAGGCGCGCCTGAATCGAGGCTTCGGCGAGGATGTCCTCCTCCTTCTCCTCGGCGCGCACAGGGAACATCGCCCGCCACACGCCCGGCACGCGCAGCAGGAAGAACCACTCCTGCGGGTCGGCGAAGTAGCTCACGTCGCACAGGCCGGGAATCGCCTGCGCGAAGTCGAACGGCGTGCTCGCCACGAGGAAGCGCTCGGGCCAGGTGAAGCCCTCGAGCCGGATGCCGAGGGCCTCGCGCACCCGGCTGCGGCCGCCGTCGGCGCCGACCAGCCACTGCGCGCGCAGCTCGCGGGCGCCGTTGACCTGCACGGTGACGCCGGTCTCGTCCTGGCGCAGGTCCGTCACCTCGGCGCCGAGCTCCAGGCGCGCGCCGGGCAGCCCGGCCAGGCGCTCGGCGAGCACCTGGTTCAGCTTGTACTGCTCGCATTGCACCCGGAAGGGATGCTGCGTCGCATCGGCGATCACGCCGAAGTCGAACTCGGCGACCCAGCCGCGCCGGTCCCGGTATTGCAGCCGGGGCGCGACGCGCCCCTGGGCGATGAGCCGCTCGGCCGCGCCGAAGCGCGCGAGCAGGTCGAGGGTCGGCGGCTGGAACGTGGAGGCGCGCAGGTTCTCCGGCAGCCGCGGCTCGGCCTCGAGCACCGTCACGCGCACGCCCGCGTCGGCCAGCACGTTGGCCGCGGCGAGTCCCACGGGGCCCGCGCCGGCGATGAGGACGGCATCCATGTTGGGAATAAAGCTAATTGACAAAGGTAATTGTCGGGCCGAGAATCGACCGGGTCAATGGCCCGACCGCGCAGGAAGGCGCCCCCGCGCCAGCCCCCTCTCACCGTCTCGCGCCCGGCGCTGCTGGTGCGCGGCTCCGACGCCGAGTTCCGGCGCCTGATCCACGACCTCATCGCCTACGGCCACCGCCTGGACGCCTGCCGCGACGCCTTCGCCGAGATCATCGGCGTGTCGGGCGCGCAGTACGAGATCCTCATGCTCGCGAGCCGCGCCGACGGCCTTTCGGTGGGCGAGGTCGCCACGCGCCTGCACCGCTCGGGGGCATTCATCACCATCGAGGCGGCGAAGCTGGTGGAGCGGGGCATCCTGGAGAAGGAGCCGGACCCGGCCGACGGACGCCGCGTGCGGCTTCGCGTCACCGCCAAGGGGCGCACGCTGGTGGAGAGCCTTTCGCCGCACCAGCGGCGCATCAACGACGTGCTGTTCGAGTGCCTGGACGCCAAGGCGTTCGCCCGGGCGCGGCGCCTCGCGGCGGACCTCCTTGCCTGCGGCGACCGCGCCGTGTCGATGCTCGACCTCCTCGTGCAGGACGCGGTGGCGGCGGCATGAGCGTGTCCTACTTCGTCCGCTACGACGTCACCGCGCAGGACCGCGAGGCGTTCCTCGCGTATTACCGCACCCACCACGTGCCGATCCTCGCGCGCTGGCCGGGCCTGCGGCGCATCGTGCTGCACACCCCGGTGGAGTGGGGCGACGCCTGGCCGGTGCAGCGCGGCCGGGCGCTGCTGCTCGCGCAGCTCGAGTTCGATTCCCTGGAGGCGCTGCACGCCGCGTTCGGCTCGCCCGAGCGCGCCGAGGCGCGCGCCGACATGGCCAATTTCCCGCCCTTCGAAGGGCAGGTCACGCACCAGGCGCTCGAGAGCGCCGAAGCCTGGAGGAAACCATGAAGCCCAAGGAGCACCTGGAGTTCGTCAGCGTCGATCTCGGCACCGGCTGGGAGCGCCCGCCGGGTTACCCGCCCGGCTTCTACCAGAAGATCCTCGCCTCGGACCTGGACGAGAAGAGCAAGACCGGAAGCCGCACCCGGCTGCTGAAGATCGACCCGGGCGCCTTCTCCACCGAGCCCTTCGTGCACGACCACTGGGAGGAGGTGTATGTGCTCCAGGGGGACCTCGTTGTCGGCAACGACCGCGAGGGCCGCGGCGGCGAGCAGTGCGTCGCGCCCACGTACGCCTGCCGGCCGCCGGGCGTGCACCATGGGCCGTTCACCTCGCGCGGCGGCTGCATCCTCCACGAGATCCACTACTACCATGCTAAAGACCGGCGCTGAGCACCTGGAGTCGCTGCGCGACGGGCGCGTGGTGTACATCGGCGCCGAGCGCGTCAGCGACGTCACCACGCACCCGGCGTTTCGCAACGGCGCGCGCTCCATGGCCGCCATCTACGACCTCAAGCGCGATCCCCAGTACACCTTCGAGGAGGGCGGCGAGCGCTACAGCGCCTACTTCCTTCGCGCCCGGAGCCGCGAGGACCTGGGGAAGCGCACGCGCCTGCACCGCGCCATCGCCGACATGAGCTACGGCCTGCTCGGGCGCTCGCCCGACCACGTGTCGAGCTTCGTCACCGGCATGGCCATGAACCCCGCGGTGTTCGGCAAGTTCGCCGACAACCTGACGCGCTACTACGAGCACATGCGCCGCGACGACGTCTACGCGGTCTACGCGGTGATCCCGCCGCAGGCGGCGCGCAGCCCCGAGTTCTACGTCAAGCAGAACATCCCCGTGCCGACATTGCGCGTGGTGCGCGAGGACGACGACGGAGTGGTGATCTCGGGCATGAAGATGCTCGCCACCGGCGCGGTGTTCGCCAACGAGATCTGGATCGGCAACCTGATTCCGCTGGCGCCGAACCAGCTGCCCGAGTCGATCACCTGCGCCATCCCGGTGAACGCGCCCGGGGTCACGCTGTGGTCGCGCAAGGCCTTCGAGCGCCATGCCGCCAACGAGTTCGACAACCCGCTCACCTGGCGCTTCGACGAGACCGACTCGATGGTGATGTGCGAGGAGGTCAAGGTGCCCTGGGAGCGCGTGTTCGTGCACATGGATGCGGTGCTCGCCCGCGACATCTACATCAAGACGCCGGGCCACTGTTACGGCAACCACCAGTCCAACGTGCGGTTCCATTCGAAGATGCAGCTCATCGTCGGCCTGGCGAGCAAGATCGCGCAGGCCTCGGGGGCGAGCGAGGTCCCGGCGGTGCGCGAGGTGCTCGGGCGGTTCTGCGCGCTCGAGGCGGCCCTCGGCGGCATGATCGCCGGCCAGCTGCACGACGCCGAGGACTGGCCGGCAGGCTACAAGACCTTCAACCGACGCTACATGTACGC
>DATLGR010000145.1:0-3693 GCA_035540415.1 Burkholderiales bacterium
CTGCTGCGCGGCGCCGGCGGCGGTGCACCTGGAGTACTTCCACGATCACGTGCGCATCGAGCGCATGCTGTTCGAGGGCTTTCGCGAGCCGAAGGACGGCGCGATGGCGCCCGACCGCGCCCGCCCGGGCCTGGGCATCGAGCTGAGGACGAGCGATGCAGAGCGCTTCCGCCTCTAGGCTCGCCGCGGCGCTCGCGCGCGAGATCGAGGGCGAGGTGCGCTTCGACGACGGCAGCCGCGCGCTCTACGCCACCGACGCGTCCAATTACCGCCAGGTTCCCATCGGCGTGGTGGTGCCGCGCACCGAAGCCGACGTGGTGAAGACCGTGGCGCTGTGCCGCGACCACGGCGCGCCGGTGCTTCCGCGCGGCGGCGGCACCAGCCTGTGCGGCCAGTGCTGCAACGAGGCGGTGGTGCTCGACTTCTCGAAGTACCTGAACCGCATCCTGGAGCTGGACCCCGCGCGCAAGCGCGCGCGCGTGCAGCCCGGCGTGGTGCTGGACGACCTGCGCAAGGCCGCGCGCCGCCACGGCCTCACCTTCGCCCCCGACCCCGCCACGCACAACCACAACACCCTCGGCGGCATGATTGGCAACAATTCCTGCGGGCCGCACTCGGTGATGGGCGGCAACACCGTCGACAACGTGCTCGCGCTGGAGGTGCTCACCTACCGCGGCGAGCGCCTGCGGGTGGCAAGCGACTCGCGCCCCGAGGACCACCCGCTGTTCCAGCGGCTGCACGAGCTCGGCGCGCGCCATGCCGAGGAGATCCGCGCGCGCTATCCCGGCATTCCGCGGCGCGTCTCGGGCTACAACCTCGGCGCGCTGCTGCCCGGGCGCTTCGAGCTGCCGCGCGCCCTGGTCGGCACCGAGGGCACCTGCGTGGTGGTGCTCGAAGCCGACCTGCGCCTGGTGGACGCGCCGCCCGAGGTGGCGCTCCTCGTGCTCGGCTACGACAGCGTGTTCGACGCGGCCGCCGACGTGCCGCGCGTCATGTCCCACGGCCCGGTTGCGCTCGAAGGCATGGACGACCTGCTGGTGCAGGACATGCGCGCGCTCGGCATGCACCCCGAGAAGGTGGGCCTGCTGCCCGACGGGCACGGCTGGCTGATCGCCGAGTTCGGCGCCGACACGCTCGAGGCGGCCGTGCACAAGGCGAGGACGGCGGCCGAGGGCCACGGCGCGTGCCGCATCTTCGATGCGCCGGAGGAGCAGCACCTCATCTGGAAGGTGCGCGAGTCGGGTCTCGGCGCCACCGCGCACGTGCCGAACAAGCCGCTCACGTGGGAAGGCTGGGAGGACTCCGCGGTGCCGCCCGAGCGGCTCGCCGAGTACCTGCGCAAGCTGCGCGCGCTCTACGACGAGTACGGCTTCCAGGGCGACCTCTATGGGCACTTCGGCCAGGGCTGCGTGCACACGCGCATCGACTTCGACCTGCGCAGCGCCGAGGGCATCGCGCGCTTTCGCCGCTTCCTGCACGACGCCGCGCGCCTCGTGACGAGCCTCGGGGGCTCGATCTCCGGCGAGCACGGCGACGGGCAGTCGAAGGCCGAGGTGCTCGAGACGATGTTCGGCCCGACGCTGATCGGCGCCTTCCGCGAGTTCAAGGCGATCTGGGATCCCGACGGCATGATGAATCCCGGCAAGGTCGTCGATGCCTACCGCGCGCACGAGAACCTGCGCCTGGGCACGAGCTACGACCCGCCGCCGGTCGCGGTGCACTTCCACTACCGGGACGACGCCGGCGACTTCTCGCGCGCGATGCTGCGCTGCGTGGGCGTGGGCGAGTGCCGCAAGAAGGACGGCACCATGTGCCCGAGCTACATGGCGACCGGCGAGGAGATGCACAGCACGCGCGGCCGCGCGCGCCTGCTCTGGGAGATGCTGAACGCCGACACGCTGAAGCAGGGCTGGAAAAGCCCGGCGGTGAAGGAAGCGCTCGATCTGTGCCTGTCCTGCAAGGGCTGCAAGCGCGAGTGCCCGGTGAAGGTCGACATGGCCACCTACAAGGCCGAGTTCCTGGCGCACTACTACGGCGGGCGCCTGCGCCCGCTCAAGGCCTACGCGTTCGGCATGATCGACCGCTGGGCGGCGCTCGGCACGCACCTGCCGGGCCTGTCCAACTTCGCCGCCAACCTGGGCGTGTCCAAGTGGCTGCTCGACGTCGCGCCGGAGCGCGAGGTCACGCGCTTCGCGCCGCGCGCCTTCACCGCCGCGTACCGTCCCCGCGGCGAAGGCATGGACGTGATCCTCTGGCCGGACACGTTCAACAACTACTTCAACCCCGAGGTGGCGCACGCCGCCGCCGCCGCGCTCGAGGCCGCGGGCTGCCGGGTGCGCGTGCCGCCGCGGCGCCTGTGCTGCGGCCGGCCGCTCTACGAGCAGGGCATGGTCGAGCGCGCCCGGCGCTATCTCGGCCGGGTGCTCGAGACGCTCGGCCCGGACATCCGCGCCGGCGTTCCCGTGGTGGGGCTCGAGCCCGCGTGCGTCTCGGTGTTCCGCGAGGAGCTCCTCGAGCTCTTCCCCTTCGACGAGCAGGCGAAGCGGCTCGCCGCGCAGACGATGCTGCTCGCCGACTTCCTCGCCGAGCGCGCGCCGCGCTTCCCCTTCCGCCGCGAAGGCCGCGCCCTGGTGCACGGCCACTGCCACCAGCAGTCGGTGCTCGGCATGGAAGGCGAGATGGCGGTGCTCGAGCGCCTGGGCCTCGAGGCCGAGCTCCTCGACTCGGGCTGCTGCGGCATGGCCGGCTCGTTCGGCTTCGAGCGCGAGAAGTACGCAGTCTCGATGCGCTGCGCCGAACGCGTGCTCGCGCCCGCCGTGCGCGCCGCCGCGCCCGAGACCGTGCTCGTCGCCGGCGGCTTCAGCTGCCGCGAGCAGGTCGCCCACGCCACCGGCCGCCGCCCCCTGCACCTCGCGCAGGTGCTGAATTCGGGGTCAGGGTCGTAATTCTTCTCGAGGAGCACCTCTGATGCGAGCCAAAGTCCTGCACGAGCGCGGCGAGCGCGTGTTCGCCGTCATCTTCGACACCGGCGAGGACCCGATCGAGGGCCTCACCCGTTTTGCCGCCGAGCACAACCTGACGGCGTCCGGGTTCACCGCCATCGGCGCCTTCAGCGAGGCGACGCTCGGCTACTTCGACTGGGACAAGAAGGACTACGAGCGCATCCCGGTGACCGAGCAGGTCGAGGTGCTCGCCCTGGTGGGCGACATCGCGCGGGACGAGCAGAACCGGCCGAAGGTGCACGCGCACGTGGTCCTCGGCAAGCGCGACGGCGCGGCCTGCGGCGGGCACCTGCTCGCCGCCAAGGTGCGCCCGACGCTGGAGGTGATCCTCACCGAGTCGCCCGCGCACCTGCGGCGCGTGCACGATCCGGAAAGCGGGCTTGCGCTGATCAGGATCGGGCGCTGATCGACCCCGCATTTCGTGCCGCGGCGGGCGGCGCTGCGAAGGGCACGCCGTGGCGCTCGAGGAAGCGCTCGAGTGGCGCGAGCCAGTGCGGCACGCCGGCAGGCTCGACCAGCAGGAAGTGTCCGTCGCGGCCGAACGGCGGCGCGCCGACGTACTGCGCGGGGGCGCCGCCGGCGACGAAGCGCTCGTACCAGGCGCGCGTCACGGTGGGGCCGAAAAACCGGTCGTTGCGCGTGTAGTGGAAGAACACCGGCACGCGCAACGACCGGTTTTTCGGCCCCACCG
>DATLGR010000146.1:0-4249 GCA_035540415.1 Burkholderiales bacterium
CGCGGCATGCCGCCGAAGGCGTCCGGCGCCACCGCGATACCGCGCGCGCGGGGTCGAGGTGATCGCGGTGCCGCCCGGGGTGGCCGATCCTGCGCTCGCCGTCGAGCTGGCGCTGCTGCGCTGGCTCGAACGGCGCGTCGAGCGGCGCCACCCGGAGGCCGTCGTGGGCGCCAATCCGCTCGCCGCCCGGCTGCTGCAGGCGGCCTCGCGCCGCCGCGTGCCGGTGCTCGCGGACCTCGTCGGCACGGCGCTCAACTGCGCCATCGAGTGCCCGCTGCCTTCTCCGGTGCTGATGCCGTATCCGTTCGGCATCGTCATCCACCGCAACGTCGCGCTCGGCAGCCGCGTCACCATCATGCAGCAGGTGGCCATCGGACCCAAGCACCCGGCCGATCCCGGCGCGCCGACCATCGGCGACAACGTCTGGATCGGCGCCGGCGCCCGGATCTTCGGGCCGATCACGATCGGGCGCGGCGCCACCGTCGGCGCCAACGCGGTCGTGACGCGCGACGTGCCTTCGCACTGCACCGTCGTCGGGGCGAATCGCATCCTCGCGCCGGCCGCAGTCGCCGGCGAACGACAGTCGGGCAGCGAAGCTGTCGTGAACACATGACATTGGATTGTGTCCAAGGCCGTGCAACCATCTGATTGAATGACTTACCCGCGCTCGTTCCTGGGCCTGTTGCTTGCCGGCTTCACTTTGGTGGCGCTGCCGCTCGTGGGCGCGCTCGCCTACTCCGCCTGGAACACCGAGCGCCTGGCGAGCCAGAGCCGCAGCGCGGTGTACAACGCCTCGCAGGCGGCGCGCTCGAGCCGCGCCCTGGTCGAGCGCATCGGCACCATCGAGCGGCTGGCGCAGCAGGTCGCGGTGCTGGACGATCCGGAGCTCCTGCGCGGCTACGCGCGCGTGCACCGCGGCTTCCGCCAGCTCGCCGACGAGATCGGGCTGCTGCCCCTCGACAGCGCGCAGCTCGCCGCGCTCAACCGCACGGTGACCGAGGAGCAGGAGCTGTACGACCGGCTCACGCAAGTGCCGCGGCCCCGCATCGAGGCCGCCGAGATCACCGAGCGCATCGACCGCCTGGTCGACAGCGCGCGCGAGGTGCTCGCGATCAACAACCTCATCGTGCATCGCGAGGTCGACCGGCTGCGCGCGCGCGCCGACGAGGTGCAGCGGGGTCTGTTCCTGCTGCTCGTCTTCAGCACCGCCATTGCCCTCAGCATCGCGCTGCTGCTCACGCGCTACATCGCGCGGCCCATCGCCGCGATCGACAATGCCATCCGCCAGCTCGGCAGCGGCGACTTCGGCCATCCCATCGCGGTGCGCGGGCCCGAGGACCTGCGCTACCTGGGCCGGCGCCTGGACTGGCTGCGCCGGCGCCTGGAGGAGTTCGAGACGCAGAAGAACCGCTTCCTGCGCCACGTGTCGCACGAGCTCAAGACGCCGCTGACGGCGCTGCGCGAGGGCGCCGAGCTGCTGAACGACCAGGTCGCCGGCCCGCTCGCGCCGCCGCAGAAGCAGGTGGTCTCCATCATGCGCGACAACAGCGTGAAGCTGCAGCGCCTCATCGAGGAGCTGCTCGACTACCAGCGTGCGCTGCACGCGGCGGCGTCGCTGCAGGTGCGCCCGGTGGCCCTGGACAGCCTGGTGGCCGAGGCGGCGCGCGGCCACGAGCTCGCGGCCCAGTCGAAAGGCCTGCGGCTGTCGGTCGACGCGCAGGCGGCGATCGTGGAAGCCGATCCTGAAAAGCTGCGCTCGATCGTCGATAATCTCGTGAGCAACGCGGTCAAGTTCACGCCGCCGGGGGGCGCGGTCACGGTGCGGGCGCGCACCCAGGCGGGCGAGGCGCTGATCGAGGTGATGGACTCGGGCCCGGGCGTGCCGCCCGAGGAGCGCGAGTCGATCTTCAACCTGTTCTTCCGCGGCCGCGGCAAGGACGAAGGCGGCCGCATCAAGGGCACGGGCCTCGGCCTCGCCATCGCGCGCGAGCTCGTGGAGGCGCACGGCGGCCAGATCGCGGTGGTGCCCCAGGGCCGTGGCGGGCACTTCCGCGTGACCCTGCCGCGCCGTTCGGCCCGGGCGCTGGCCGACGCCGCGTAACGACAGCGGGCAAACATTTGAGGGTTCACGAAAAGGCTTGGCGATGAGCAACAACGAGAACGCGAAGGTCCTGCTGGTCGACGACGACAAAGACCTCCTGCAGCTGATAGCGATGCGGCTCACCGCCGCGGGCTACGCCGTCACGGCGGTCGAGTCCGGCGAGGCCGCGCTCGCCGCCCTGTCGGTGGCGCGCCCCCAGGTGGTGGTGACCGACCTGCGCATGCACGGCATGGACGGCATGGCGCTGTTCGACGCCATCCACCGCGACTCGCCGGCGCTGCCGGTCGTCATCCTCACGGCCCACGGCACCATTCCCGAGGCCGTGGCGGCGACGCGCCGCGGCGTGTTCTCCTTCCTCACCAAGCCGTTCGAGCCCAAGGTGCTGCTCGACACGGTGGCCGAGGCGATGCGCCTGTCGAGCCCGATGGTCGGGGACCTGGAATCCTGGCGCGCCGAGCTCATCACGCGCTCCTCCAGCATGGAGGACCTGCTCGCGCAGGCGCGCCGCGTGGCGGCCTCCGACGCCTCGGTGTGCATCTTCGGCGCGAGCGGAACCGGAAAGGAGCTGCTCGCCCGCGCGATCCACCGCGCGAGCCCGCGCGCGCAGGCGCCGTTCGTGGCGGTCAACTGCGGCGCGATCCCCGAAGGGCTGCTGGAATCGGAGCTCTTCGGCCACAAGAAAGGCTCCTTCACCGGGGCGGTGGCCGACCGCAGGGGCCTGTTCCAGGCGGCGCAGGCGGGCACCCTCTTCCTGGACGAGATCGGCGACATGCCGCTGCCGCTGCAGGTGAAGCTGCTGCGCGCGCTGGAAGAGCGCAAGGTGCGGCCCGTGGGCTCGCACGAGTCGCACGACATCGACGTGCGCGTCATCTGCGCCACGCACCGCAAGCTCGAGGAGCGCATCGCCGCCGGCGAGTTCCGCGAGGATCTGTACTACCGGCTGAACGTCGTGAAGCTCTACATCCCGACGCTCGCCGAGCGGCGCGAGGACATCCCGCTGCTCGCGAACCATTTCCTCGGGCGCCTCGCGGAGCGTTACCGCAAGGGCCGCCTCGCGCTCGCCCCCGAGGCGATGCAGCTGCTCGTTTCGGCGCCGTGGCCGGGCAACGTGCGCCAGCTCCTCAACGTGATCGAGCAGGCGGTGGCGCTCGCGCCCACCGAGGTGATCCCCGAATCGCTGGTGCGCCAGGCGCTCGACGCCGGCGACACCGCGCTCACCCCGCTCGACGAGGCGCGCCGCGCCTTCGAGCGCGACTACCTCGTGCGCATCCTGAAGATCACCGGCGGCAACGTCACTAAGGCGGCGCGCCTGGCCGGCAGAAACCGCACCGAGTTCTACCGGCTGCTGGAGCGGCATTCCCTCGAGCCCGGGATGTTCAAGGGCAGCGCGCCCAAGGAGAAGCAGCCGGCATGAGCCGCCGCCACGCGTGGATCGGCGCCCTCGTCGTGCTGCTCGCATGGGGGAGCGCCTGGGCGCAGAAGGCGCTCGGGCCGGAAGAGCTCGTCCGGCAGATCACGGACGACGTGATGGCGGCCGTGAAGACCGACAAGGCGCTCGCCGCGGGCGACCGCGAGCGCGCGCTCAAGCTCGCCGAGGAGAAGATCCTGCCGCACGTGGACTTCGAGGAGGCGACGCGCCTCGCGGTGGGGCGCTCCTGGCGCGAGGCGACGCCCCCGCAGCGCAAGCAGCTGGTCAACGAGTTCCGCACGATGCTCGTGCGCACCTACTCGAACGCGATCGAGGCCTACCAGGGCCAGGAGATGCGCGTGCTGCCCTCGCGCACGAAACCCGGCGACGACGAGGCGACGGTGCGCAACCAGTACGTCCGCCCGGGCGGCAAGCCGGTGCCGGTCGACTACCAGATGCGCAGAACCGAGCAGGGCTGGAAGATCTACGACATCTCCGTGGAAGGCATCAGCCTGGTGCTCACCTACCGCTCGGAGTTCGACGCCGTCATCCGCCAGGAGGGGATCGACGGCCTCATCAAGCGCCTCGCGCAGCGCAACGCGCCCGCCAAGCTCGGCTGAATGTCCGGGGTATGAATGTCAAAGGGCCGCGCAAGGCGGCCCTTCTCAGCTGCCCCATAGGGAGTAGGGGGGCGGGGCAGCGCGTTCATTGTAGCGGCGCGCGCTCCGCGGCCTCGGCGC
>DATLGR010000147.1:0-8987 GCA_035540415.1 Burkholderiales bacterium
ATCATGTAGAGCACCCGGGAACCGGCCTTGAGCGTGGCGAACAGCCCTTCGATGGTGATCGCGCCTTCGAGCGCGTAGGCGACGCCCTGCTCCTGCAGCGTGCCGCGCACCGCGGCGGGCTCGTGCTCGACGAGCGCGAGGGTGGCGGTGCCGGCGGCGGCGATGTAGCGCCCGGTGTACTCCTGCGCCGCGAGCGGGCCGCAGGCGAGCAGCGCGGCGAGGGCGAGGGCGAGGGCGACAAGGCGCAGCATGCCGCTACTATAGGCAGATGAGCAATGCCATCGCCAGCTTCTGGGACGAGGCCATCGTCCCCGCCCTCGTCGACTACATCCGCATCCCGGCGAAGTCGCCGCACTTCGATCCCGAGTGGCAGCGCCACGGCCACATCGACGCCGCGGTGCAGCTCGCCGCCGAGTGGTGCCGGCGCCATGCCGTGCCGGGAATGCAGCTCGAGGTGGTGCGCCTCGAGGGGCGCACGCCGGTGCTGCTGGTCGAGGTGCCGGGAACGGCGAAAGGCAACGTGCTCGTCTACGGCCACCTCGACAAGCAGCCCGAGATGACCGGCTGGCGCCAGGACCTCGGGCCGTGGACGCCGGTCGTGGAGGCGGGCAAGCTCTACGGCCGCGGCGGCGCCGACGACGGCTACGCCGTGTTCTGCGCGCTCGCCGCGCTGCGCGCGCTCAAGGCCGAGGGCCGGGCGCATGCGCGCACCACGATGCTGATCGAGTGCTGCGAGGAAAGCGGCAGCTACGACCTGCCGGCGTACCTGGGGGCGCTCGGCGCGCGCATCGGCGCGCCCGAGCTCGTCATCGGCCTGGATTCGGGCTGCGGCAACTACGAGCAGCTCTGGGGCACGAGCTCGCTGCGCGGGCTGGTCAACGGCGTGCTCACGGTGGAGATCCTCACCGAGGGCGTGCACTCGGGCGACGCGAGCGGCGTGGTGGCCTCGAGCTTCCGCATCGCGCGCCTGCTCCTCGAGCGCATCGACGACGCGGAGACCGGCATCGTCAAGCATGCCGCCTTCCACGCGCAGGTGCCGGGCGAGCGCGTCGAGCAGGCGCGCCGCGCTGCCGGGGTGCTCGGCGAGGAGATCTGGCGCAAGTTCCCGCTCGTCCCGGGCGCGCGCCCGATGACCATCGACCTCGCGGACCTGGTGCTCAACCGCACCTGGCGGCCGATGCTCGCGGTCACGGGGGCCGACGGCCTGCCGCCGCCGGCCTCCGCCGGCAACGTGCTGCGCCCGAGGACCGCGCTCGTGCTCTCGCTGCGGCTGCCGCCCACGGTGAAGGCCGAGAGCGCCGCGCGCCAGCTCCAGGCGATCCTCGAGGCCGACCCGCCCTACGGGGCGCGGGTCAAGTTCGACTACGGCCAGGCCGCGACCGGCTGGCACGCGCCCGCCACGGCGCCGTGGCTCGAGGCCGCGCTCGAGACGAGCTCCATCAAGCACTACGGCCGCAGCGCCATGTGGATGGGCGAAGGCGGCACCATTCCCTTCATGGCGATGCTGGGCGCGAAGTTCCCGCAGGCCCAGTTCTTCATCACCGGCGTGCTCGGGCCGCATTCCAACGCGCACGGCCCGAACGAGTTCCTGCACCTCGACTATGCAAAGCGGCTCACCGCCTGCGTGGCCGACGTGCTGGCGGCGCACGCGGCCCGCGGCGAGGAGGGCCGGGACTAGGCCTTGAGCTTCTGCGGGTCGAGGTAGCGCCGGCGCCAGGTCTCGAAGTCGATCCGGTCGGACGCCTCGGTCTCGCGCTGCTTCTCGAGCGAGGCGCGCGCGAGCTCGGCGAAGCTGTCCTCGACGGCCGGCGGCAGCGGCATGCCGAGGAGCGAGCCGCGGTGCGCGAGGGACTCGGCGAGCACGAAGCGCAGGTAGGAGCCGCCGTGGTTGCGCTGCATGGCGTGCAGCACGCGCGCCGAGGGCGTGCTGTCGGGCTCCTCGAGGGCCGCCTGCGCCGCCTGCACCGCGTCGCGATAGGCCGCGCCGCCGAGCGCCGCGTCGAGCGCCTCGGCGATCGGCTTGCACTCGGCGAGGAGCTCGGCGCCCCATTCGCGCATCGGCACCTCGCGCTCGCCGCGCCCGAGCGCGAGGCCCGGCTCGCGGCCGCGCGCCGCGACGCGCTCCTGGTTGCGGTTGATCGTCGCGATCTCGGCCGGGCTGTCGGGCGGGCTCTCGGCCTGCAGGCAGCGCAGCAGGAACACGTCGAGGAAGCGGCAGGTCTGGGCCGTGATGCCGACGGGCGAGAACGGGTCGAGGTCCATGAGGCGCACCTCGACGTACTCCACGCCGCGGGCGCGCAGCGCGTGCAGCGGGCGCTCGCCCGGCTCGATGCGCCGCTTGGGCCGGATCTTGCCGTAGAACTCGTTCTCGATCTGCAGGAGCGACGTGGAGAGCTGGCGGTACTCGCCGCGCTCGTCGCGCAGGCCGATTTTCTCGTAGGCGGCGTAGGGCGTGGTGAGCGCGTCGTAGAGCGAGGCGCCGTAGTCGTCGAGGTTGTTGTAGCTCACCGCGAGCTTAGACTGCGCATCGCTCTGGTAGCCCAGGCGCCCCATGCGTAGCGAGGTAGCGTGGGGCAGGTACAGCGTGCCGGGCGCGAGCGGCTGCAGGCCGTGGCGCGGATTGCCGGCGACGAAGCTCTCGCACACCGCGGGCGAGGCGCCGAAGAGGTAGAACAGCAGCCACGCGGTGCGGCGGAAGTTGCGCACCAGCGCGAAGTACTCGTCGCTCGAGCGCTCCGGCAGCGACCAGTTGTAGTGGATGCCGGAGATGGTCTGCATGCGCGGGCCGTAGCGGTGCGCGAGCCCCATGCGATACACCGTCTTCGCCCGGCCGACGTTCGAGACGCCGTAGCGCGCCAGCGGAATCTCCGCGTCGGGGGGCAAGCCGCAGGGCATGCTCGCACCCCACAGGATCTCCTCGCCCAGGGTCCGGTAGACGACCTGGTGGATGTGCGCGAGCTCCTCGAGCGTCGCATCGACGCTCGTGTGCGCGGCGGTGATGAGCTCGAGCTGGCTCTCGCAGAAGTCGGTGGTGATGTGCGGGTGCGTGAGCGGCGAGCCGAGCGCCGGCGGATGCGGCGTGCGCGCGAGCTGGCCCGCGGCGCTCGCGCGCAGGCTCTCCTTTTCGATGCCGCGCCGCATGCCGGCGAACGCTGCGGCGTTCATGCCGCACGCTCCGCGAACGTCGCCCGTGCACGACACACGGTTCGTACGACAAGGGCGTCATTTTCAGTCTTGTGGCCTGTCGCGATCGCCGCTACAGTCCGTCGAACGTTGTGTGACGGGAGGTAGCGATGAAGGGGATCACCCTGTTGGTGGCGATGGTCGCCGGCTTCACCTGGGCGATCGGCAATGCCGCCTACGGGCAGGACGCGACGGCGCTCCGGCTCATCGAAGAAGATGTCCGCATCCCGGCTAGCGGTGGGCACTACACGATCGCGGCGCGCATCCTGCGCCCCGAAGGGGCCGGCCCGTTCGGCGCCATCGTGCTCAACCACGGCACCCCCGTGTCGGCGGAAGAGCGACGCGCCGAGTCGCCAACGCTGCTGCTGCATACGGCGACGGTGTTCGCCCAGCGCGGCTACGCCGTCGTGCTGCCGCTGCGCCGCGGCTTCGGCGCCACCGGCGGCGAGTTCGCCGAGGACGCCGGCACCTGCCGCAACCCCGACTACCCGCGCGGCGAGGCCAACGCGGCCGCCGACGTGATGGCCGCCTATGAGTTCATGCGCAAGCAGCCCTACGTCGACGGCTCGCGCATGATCCTCGCGGGACAGTCGGCCGGCGGCGTGGCCGCGCTGTACACGGCGGCGCGCGCTCCGGAGGGGCTGGTGGCCGTGCTCGCCTTTGCCGCCGGGCGCGGCGGCAATCCCGCCCGCAGCCCGGGCGTGCCCTGCGCGATCGAGCCCCTCGCCAGGGTGTTCGACGAGATGGGCCGATCGATCAAGGTGCCGGTGTTGTTCCATTACGCGGAAAACGATCACTTCTTCAACGCCCAGACGTCGCGGCTGTGGTTCGACCGGTTCACCGCGGGCGGCGCCCGCGCCGAGTACGTGCTGCAGCCGGCGTTCGGCAAAGACGGCCACTATATCTTCAGCGACGGCTCCGGCGTGCGCGTCTGGCTGCCGGTGGTCGAGCGCTTCTTCGCGCGGCACGGGGTGCCTTTCGAGCCCATGCAGCCGGCGGCGCCCAAGCCAATCCTCGCCGTCCAGTAATTCCCGAACCGGCGGCGGAGCCCCAAGAACGGCTGGATCAGAACAGGCCGGGGCTCCGGCGCCGCCTTTCACAAGTCGTCTGGGATTGTGCCAGACGGCCTAGGTCCGCCCGTCAACGCTTTCACAGCCGGGAACGAAACATGCACGCCCGGCCCCCGAAGGAGGCCTGATGTCCGATCCCCTGATTTCTGCTCCCCTGAGTTCCGCTCCCATCATGTCCGCTGCCCTTGCGCGTGTTTCGCTGGTCCTCGCCGCCGTGGCGGCGCTTGGCGCCTGCGGCGGGGGCGGAGGCGGCGGCGGCGTTAGCACCGGCCCCGGCGCCGTGGACGTGCCGTTCACGGCCTTCAGCGCCATCGGTCAGAACCAGACCGTGGTGCTGCAAGGCATCGCGGCGACGGCGGAAGGCACCGATACCCGCGCGCAGACGGCCGACGGCGTGGCGAGCACCATCACCTCGGCGACCCTCAACCCGATCAACGCCGCGCTCAGCACCGCGCGCTACACCTACCAGAACGGCAATCTGGTCGCGATCAATATCAACACGCCGCACTCCAACGTGGCGATCGACGCGCGCACCGGCGACCAGGTGCAGTGCGCCGGGGGCATCTGCGGCGCATGGAGCGCGACGGCGGAAACGTTCTTCGCCGATCCGGCCGCGGCCGGATGGAATTACCAGACCTTCGGCATCTGGGCCGCGCGCCCCGGCGCGACGAGCTGGCAGACCGGCGCCATCTCCATCGGCGCGCCCACGCCGGCCGCCGCCGTGCCGACGACGGGCCTCGCCACGTTCACCGGCGCGGCGCTCGGGCTGTTCGTCAATGCCACCGGGACGCCGTTCTCCACCTCCGCGCTCATGAATGCCCAGGTGAACTTCGGCGGGCGCAGCATCGCGTTCAGCACGACGCAGACCGACCTCGTGAACCTCAACACGGGCGCCTCGACCCTGAACGTCACCGGCCTGAACCTCTCGGGCAGCTTCACCTACGGCGCCGGCGTCAACCAGTTCACCGGCCCGGTCAATACGTCGAACGGGCAGCTCACCGGCCAGGCCATCGGGCGCTTCTACGGGCCGAACGCCGAGGAGATCGGCGGCGCCTATCGCCTCGCCCCGCCGGGCGGCGGCGTGAGCCACATGCTGGGGAGCTTTGGCGGGCGCCGTCCGTAGGCTCGTCGCCAGCGCGCTCGTTCTCGCCGCGGCGCTCCTGTCCGCGGCGCCCGCCGCCGCCGCGGCGGAGGCGCCCGACTCGCAGCTGCAGCGCGAATTCGTCGAAGGCGCACGCCTGCTCCACGCCGGCGATTACGCGGCCGCGGCCGGGGTGTTCCGCGCGCTGCTCGAGCGCACGGGCAGCCCGCGGGTGCGCCTGGAGCTCGCCCGCGCGCTGTTTCACCTGGGCGAGTACCGCGAGGCGCGCGCGCTCTTTCGCCAGGTGCTGCTCGATCGGCAGGTGCCCTGGGAGGTGCGCGACAACGTCGAGGCCTTCGTGCGCGCGATCGACGACATCGAGGGCTATGTGCGCTTCTCGGCCTCGGTGGTGTCCGACACCAACCCGCGCAATATCACGAGCCAGCGCGAGTTCACCATCGGCGGCTTTCGCCTCGAATTCCAGCCGCCCGAGGATGCCGGCCGCGTCACCGGCCTTCGCTACGGCGTGCAGGCGTACCAGCCCCTGGCGCGCGAAGCGCGCATCGGCGGCTACGTCACCGGCTCCTATCTCGACTATCCGGGATCGAGCCTCGATCGGCTGACGCTCGACGGCGGCGTCGCCAAGCTGTTCGGCGACGGCGGCACGCGGGTTCGCGCCGGGGTCGAGACGGGCACCTTCGGCGCTCGGCGCCTGTACGAGTTTCCCTACGTGGCCGCCGGGCAGGTGCTGTCGCGCTCGGCGCTGCATCGCCTGGAGGGCGAAGTGAAGCTCGGCCGCGCCAATTTCCCGCGCTTCGGCTTCATGGATGCGCGCCACGCGAGCGCCCAGCTGGGGTTCACGCGCGCGCTATCGGATGCGCTCGCCGCGTCCCTCGCCGGCGCGGTGGAGGATTCGGCGGCCCGAGAGCGGCCCTACTCGTATCGCGGCTTCTCGCTCGAGCCGGGCATCGCGTGGCTGCTGCCGGAGCCGGCGCTGCTCGTGCGCGCGAGCTTCGCGCTGGGCCAGCGCAACTATGCCGAGCCTGATCCGCTGTTCGGCATCCAGCGCCGCGATCGGCGCACGCGCCTCGACGTGTCCGTTCGCAGCAAGGCGTGGCGTTTCATGAACCTGGCGCCGGGCGTGCTGGTCAGCTTCGAGCGCACCCAGTCGAGCATCGATTTCTTCAGCACCCGCAAGGTGAACTTCGCCATCGCGCTCGAGTAGCCCAAAAAAGAAACGGGCCTCGAGAGGCCCGTCGATGAGACCGGAGGATGCCCGCCGGCCGAGCGCCTAGCCAGAGGAGGAGGAGGAGGCGTCGGAATCGCTCGGTCGGCGAGGCAAGCTTCGCGCCTCGCGCCTCGGGCTTACGTTTGGCCCGGCGCGGAGCGCAGTGTTTGAAACGGCTTTGCCAGCGCGGTTCTTGCGCGCGATGCGAATTCGACTGCCGCATCGAGCATCAGTTCCCAGCGCTCCGCCGCTTGCATTTCGCTGACGTAGCGATCGCGAAGCGAGGCGGGCAACGACAGGTAGAGATTGTTCCAGAACGGCGTGACGAAGTGGTTACGCATGGCGAACCACCTTGGAGCTGATCGTCGCAAGGGCGCGGCCGTACACGGCCTTCGCGGCCGCTTTCACGGCGCGCGCGGCGCGCGCAATAACCTCGCCGACGGCGCGGGCTCGCTCGGCGCGGGCAATCCGCTCGAGCGCGTACAATTCCTCGGGCGTCGGATTGCGGTAGAGCGTCGTAACTTCAGGGGCCTTTTTCATGCCTCTGAAGATAAGGGCGCGCCGCGCCGGGCACAAACGATCAAATCTCACCCCTTGCATAAGAAAAACTCATCGGTGCCGTGATTTATCGCCTGCCGCCGCTCAATGCGCTGCGCGTGTTCGAGGCCGCGGCGCGCCACCTGTCCTTCAAGGACGCGGCGCGCGAGCTCAGCATCACGCAGGCCGCGGTGAGCCACCAGATCAAGAGCCTCGAGGAGTACCTCGGCGTGGAGCTTTTCCGCCGCGCCGGCCGCGGGGTGCAGCTCACCGAGGCGGCACGCGCCTGCCTGCCGCGCCTGCGCGAGGGCTTCGACGCGCTCGCCGCGGCGGTCGAGACCATCCGCCAGCGCGCCGAGGAGGCGGAGCTGTCCATCACCGCGCCGCCGGTGTTCACCGCGCGCTGGCTGATGCCGCGGCTCGCGGACTTCTCGCGCCGCGAGCCCAAGATCGAGCTGCGGGTATTCGCTTCGAGCAAGATGGTGGACGCCGGCGCGCTCGACTCGCCGGCGCTGGTGAGCGGGCTCGATCTGCGCGAGGAAAGCTCGGGCGTCGAGATCCACCTCGGGCTGGGCAACTATCCGGGCTACCGCGCGGATCGCCTGTTCGGTGTGTCGGTGACGGCGGTGGCGAGTCCCGAGCTGGTGAAGGGGGAGCCGCCGCTGCGCGCGCCGGCCGACCTCGCGCACCACGTGCTGCTGCACGACGATGCGATGGACACGGTCACCGGCGGCGACGCCTGGCAGCGCTGGCTCGAAGCGGCCGGCGCCGCCGAGCACGTCGAGGCGAGCCGCGGGCCGCGCTTCTCGTCGAACATCCTGTCGCTCGAGGCGGCGTCGCAGCGCCTGGGCGTGGCGCTCGCGCTGCGGCCGCTGGTCGACGCCGACCTTGCGTCCGGCCGCCTGTGCGCGCCCTTCGAGATCGAGATGCGGCCGCCGTCCGCGTATTACCTGGTGTGCCCGGAGGTCATCGCCGACCGGCCCACGGTCGCCGCGTTTCGCGCCTGGCTGCTCTCGCAGGTATAATCGCGGCTGCAGTTTCCCGCCGCATTCACGATCACCCGCAGCATTCAGCGCGCCGCGAGGCGCGCGCGAGAGGTTTTTGCCCATGGCCAAGGAAGAGATGCTCGAAATGGACGGCACCGTGCAGGAGGTGCTGCCCAACACCCAGTTCCGCGTGGAGCTGGAAAACGGCGCGAACGTTCTCGCCTATGCCGGCGGCCGCGTGCGCCAGAACCGCATCCGCATCCTCGCCGGCGACCGCGTGCGCCTCGAGATTTCGCCCTACGACATCAGCCGCGGGCGCATCAACTACCGCCACAAGGACGAGCGCGCGCCCGCCTTCAACCCACAGCGCCGGCCCGCCTACAAGAAGCGCTAAGGGCTCTTTCAATGCGGTAAGCGCCTGATCGGGCGCGGTTCTTGCGTCGGGCTTGATTCCAAGCCCCGCCGACGCCATGTACCGCCTGTGAGATCGCGCGACTTTTCCAGCTGGATGTGGAGCGAGGCGCTGTCGATGCTGGAGCAGGCCGACCGCCTGCACCGGCAGTTCTTCCGTGTCTCCGGCTCCGAAGCGGCTCCCACCTGGGAGCCGCCGGTCGACCTCGTCGAATCCGAGCGCACGCTCGAGGCGCACATCGCGCTTCCCGGGGTGAGCCCCGACTCGATCACCATCGCGCTGGAGCCCGGCGCCGTCGTGGTCTCGGCGCTGCGGCCGTTCCCCTGCCGCGAGATGGGCGCGCACATCCATCGCATCGAGATTCCCTACGGGCGCTTCGAGCGGCGCATCGTGCTGCCGCTCGCCGATCCCTACGGTCCCCTGCAGCTCGCGGAGAAGCGGCTCGAGAACGGGCTGCTCACGCTCACGTTCCGAAAAAAGGACTCTGCAT
>DATLGR010000148.1:0-6123 GCA_035540415.1 Burkholderiales bacterium
CAGAAGACCGGCGCCAGGATCATCGCGCACCGCAACGCCAAGGACCGCATCGCCAACATGGCGCGCGGTCTGGGCGCCGGCGACGTGATCAGGATCGGGCGAACCGTCGAGCTGGAAGCGCTGGACACGCCCGGGCATACGATGAGCCACGTCTGCGTGCGGGCGCATGCGGGGCAGCCGGCGCTCTTTTCCGGCGACACGCTTTTCAACGCGGGCGCGGGCAACTGCCACAACGGCGGCCATCCCGAGGCGCTGTACCAGACGTTTGCCGAGCAGCTCGCGCGGCTGCCCGACGACACGCGCATCTACCCGGGCCATGACTACATCGAGAACAACCTGCGCTTCACGCTCGACCGCGAGCCCGACAACCGGCGCGCGCGGGAGCTGCTCGAGCGCCTCGCCGGGCAGGACCCGAGCCGCGCCTACGTCACCACGCTCGCCGAGGAGCGCGAGATCAACACCTTCTTCCGGCTCTCCAGTCCCGCGGTGATCGCCAGGCTGCGCGAGGCTTTTCCCGACGTGCCCGAGAAGCCGGATCCGAAAACGGTGTTCCTCAGGCTGCGCGAGCTGCGCAACAAGTGGTGACCAATTCGGGGTCAGGGTCGTAATTTACGGTCGCTTACGCGCTGCGGAATAAATAATTACGACCCTGACCCCGAATTCCTAGCGGCGGCCGACGAGCGACAGGAATTCCTCGCGCGTGGCGAGGTGGTCGCGGAACACGCCGAGCACCGAGGAGGTCAGCATGGTCGAGTTCTGCTTCTCCACGCCGCGCATCATCATGCACAGGTGCCGCGCCTCGATCATCACGCCGACGCCCTTCGCGTCGATCGACTCCATCACCACCCGCGAGATTTGATCGGTCAGCCGCTCCTGGAGCTGCAGGCGCCGCGCGTACACGTCGACCAGGCGGGCGAGCTTGCTCACGCCGAACACCTTCCCGTTCGGGATGTAGCCGATGTGGCAGCGGCCGAAGAACGGCAGCATGTGATGCTCGCACAGGCTGTAGAGCTCGATGTCCTTGACGATCACCATGCCGCTGGCGGTCTGGGTGAACAGCGCCTCGTTGATGACGGTTTGCGGCTCGAGCCGGTAGCCGTGGGTGAGGAACGCCAGCGCCTGCGCCACCCGCAGCGGCGTCTTGACGAGGCCCTCGCGGGCCGGATCCTCGCCCAGCTCCACCAGCAGCTGGCGCACGAGGGACTCGATCTTCACCAGGTCGGGGCTCATGGAGCTATTTTGCGCGACCGGCGCGCAAATCCTGAAATCGGGCGCGTCGGGCATGCCCCGACAAGGCGTCGCGGCACGGCCATTGCTCCCTGGGGGGTATCTGTACATCTGGCTGGAGGCGATATGGAGAAGGTGCGGCAATGGCGCCGGAATCAGGAAGGCAAGCTGGGCTACATCCTGCTGTGGGCCCTTGGCGTGCCGATCCCGGTGCTGCTCGTAATCTTCCTCTTACGCGGCTGCACGTGAACGCCGCGCGCATCCGGAGATGTCCTTTTTTCCACCAACCGGAGGCATAGCATGAGAATCTGGATCATCGGGCCGGCCGCCGCCTTGGCGTTCACCCTGGCGGGCTGCGCCGGAATGACCGACCGCGAGGTTGCCGGCACGGCCGGCGGGGCCGCCGTCGGTGGCGCCATCGGCCACACCGTGGGCGGCAGCGTCGGAGCCGCGGCCGGCGCCGGCGGCGGAGCGCTCCTGGGTCACGAAGCGGCCCGGCGCTACGAAGAGCGGCGCAAGTAGCGCCTCTGCGCGCGGACAAGGGCGCCCTCGGGCGCCCTTTTTTTGCGCATAATCGCGCCATGGGGACCATGGACGAGCTGCAGGCGGCGACTGCCCGCGTCGACCTGGCCGCGGCGTTCCGGCTGGCGGTGCGGATGGGGCTGCACGAAGGGGTATGCAACCACTTCAGCGTCATGCTCCCCGACGGCAGCTTCCTGCTCAACCGCTACGGGCTGCATTGGAGCGAGGTCACGGCCTCCAGCCTGCTCGCGCTCGATGCCGAGGGGCGCGTGCTCCGCGGGGAAGGTGAGTTCGAGAAGACCGCCTTCTACATCCACTCCCGCCTGCACCTTGCGCATCCGCGGGCGGTGTGCGTCCTGCACACGCACATGCCGTACGCCACCGCGCTGACCCTGCTCGAGAGCGGGCGCCTGGAGATGGTCGAGCAGAACGCGCTGCGGTTCCACGACGACATCGCTTACGACGATACCTACAACGGCCTGGTGGTGGACAAGGCCGAAGGCGACCGCCTCGCGCGCGTGCTCGGCGGCAAGCGCGTCATGTTTCTCGCCAACCACGGCGTGATCGTGGTCGGCGCCTCGGTGGCGGAGGCATTCGATTCCCTGTACTACCTCGAGCGCGCCTGCCGGCTGCAGGTGCTCGCGCGCGCCATGGGCGGCAAGCTGCGCGCCGTGCGGCCCGAGGTGGTGCGCGACACGCACCGCATGCTCGCAGCCGATGCGCCCCAGTACGCCGGCGCGCACTTCGCCGCGCTGAAGAGGCTCCTCGAACGCGAGGAACCGGATTATTCTGGCTGAGCGCGCGGCGGTGCGCCCGGCGCGCCCGGAGGACGTTCCGGCGATCCAGGCGATCTATGCGCACTATGTGCGCAACGGCTTCGCCTCCTTCGAGGAGGTTCCGCCCGCGGCGGAAGAGATGCGCCGGCGCTATGAAGAGGTCACCGGGCGCGGCCTGCCCTACCTCGTGGCCGACCTCGCCGGCCGCCTCGCGGGCTATGGCTACTGCTCGCTCTATCGGCCGCGCTCGGCGTACCGCTATGCGCTGGAAGATTCCGTCTACGTGCACCCCGACGCGCTGCGCCGGGGCGTGGGCGCGGCGCTCCTCGCGGCGCTGATCGAGCGCTGCGAGGCGCTCGGGTATCGCCAGCTCATCGCCGTGATCGGCGACAGCGCGCACGCCGCCTCGATCGGGCTGCACGCCACCCAGGGGTTCCTGCGCGTGGGCACTTTGCGATCGGTGGGGTTCAAGCACGGCCGCTGGGTGGACAGCGTGATCATGCAGCGGCCGCTCGGCCGCGGCGACGCTACCCCGCCGTCGTGAGGACGAGCTTGCCCTTCACCTGGCGTGCCGCCATGAGCTCGAGCGCGCGCGGCGCCTCGTGCAGCGGCAGCACCTGCGAGACGTGCGGGCGGAGCTTGCCCTCGGCGAACCATCGGCCGAGCTGAGCCGCGCTCGCGGCGAACTCGCGCGGCTCGCGGCGCGCAAAGTCGCCCCAGAACACCCCTACCACCGCGGCGCCCTTGAGGAGCGCCAGGTTGAGCGGCAGCCGGGGAATGTCGCCCGCGGCGAATCCAACCACCAGCAGCCGGCCGCGCCAGGCGAGCGAGCGAAACGCGGGCTCGGTATACGGCCCGCCCACCGGGTCGTAAACCACGTCGGCGCCACGGCCCTCGGTCAGCGCCTTGACGCGCTCGCGCAGGTCTTCCTCGACGTAGTTGATCGTGGCATCGGCGCCGTGGCTGCGGCACACGGCCAGCTTGTCCTCGCTGGAGGCGCAGGCGATGACGCGAGCCCCGAGCGCCTTTCCGATCTCGATGGCCGCCAGCCCCACGCCGCCCGCGGCGCCCAGAACGAGCAGCGTCTCGCCCGCCTTCAGGGCGCCGCGGTCGCGCAGCGCATGGTCGGACGTGCCATAGGTGAGGAGAAACGCGGCGGCGCTTGGAAAGTCCATGCCTTCCGGCATGGCGAGCAGGCGCGAAGCCTCCGTTTTCACCTCCTCGGCGAACGCGCCGTACGTGGTGAAGGCGATGACGCGGTCCCCGGGCCGGACCGCGGTGACGCCGGGGCCCACTTCCTTCACAACCCCGGCGAGCTCGCTCCCTGGCGAGAACGGCAGCGGAGGCTTGAACTGATACTTGTTCTGGATGATGAGGACGTCGGGAAAGTTGACGCTCGCCGCCTTGACGGTCACCACGGCTTCGCCGGGGCCGGCGCGCGGCGAGGGCAGCTCCTCGACCACCAGCGACTGCGGCGGGCCGTACTGCTTGCAGAGAACCGCTTTCATGACCATAGAATGCCACATGCCCACCCTCACCACCGACGACGGCGTGCGGCTCTACTACGAAGAGGCCGGCGCCGGCACGCCGATCGTCTTCGTGCATGAGTTCGCCGGCGACTACCGCAGCTGGGAGCCGCAGCTGCGCCATTTCTCGCGCCGCTACCGCTGCGTTGCCTATAGCGCGCGCGGCTACCTCCCTTCCGAGGTGCCGGAGGAGGTCGAGCGCTACTCCCAGGCGCGCATGCGCGACGACCTGCGTTGCGTGCTCGACGCCCTGGACATCGCCCGGGCGCACGTCGTCGGGCTGTCCATGGGCGCCTTCGCCACGCTGCATTTCGGCATGGCCTACGGCAGCCGCGCGCTGTCGCTCGTCGCGGCGGGCGTCGGCTCCGGGGCCCACCCCGCGCACTACCGCCAGTTCCAGGCCGATTCGCGCCAGAACGCGGAGCGCATCCGGGGCGAGGGCATGGCGAAGTTCGCCGCCAGCTACGGCCTGGGGCCGACGCGGGTGCAGTTCCAGAACAAGGATCCGCGCGGATTCGCCCAGTTCCAGCAGCAGCTCGCCGAGCACTCCGCGCTCGGCTCGGCCAACACCATGCTCGGCTACCAGGCCCGTCGCCCGTCCCTCTTCGAGCTCACCGCCGAGCTCGGCCGCATCGACGTGCCGGTGCTGATCGTCGTCGGCGACGAGGACGAGCCCTGCCTCGAGGCTTCGCTCCTGCTGAAGCGCGCCATCCCCAGGGCGGGCCTCGCGATGCTTCCCTACAGCGGTCACGGCATCAACCTCGAGGAGCCGGCGCTCTTCAACCAGCTGGTCGGCGACTTCCTGCATCAGGTGGAGCGGGGCTGCGTGCCGCCTCGCGACGCGCGTGCGAAAGTGAGCTCCCTTTACGGCCCGGGAGGCACGCCGTGAGCGCCGGACGCCTGCTCGTCGAGAAGCGCGGCGCGGCGGGCTGGATCGTGTTCGACCAGCCCGACAAGCGCAACGCCATCAACGCCGCGATGTGGCGCGGGATCCCCGCGGCGATGGCGCAGTTCGATGCCGATGCCGAGGTGCGCTGCGTTGCCTTCCGCGGCACGGGGCGCGAGGCTTTTGCCGCCGGCGCCGACATCTCCGAATTCGCCGAAATCCGCGCGCAGAAGTCCGCGGTGGCCGAGTACGACGAGCTCCTCGACCGGGTGCTGCACGCCATCCAGGACTCGCGCAAGCCCTCGCTCGCCATGATCCATGGGTTCTGCATGGGCGGGGGGCTGGAAGTCGCGCTCGCCTGCGACCTGCGCTATTGCGGCGCCTCGGCGCAGTTCGGCATCCCGGCGGCAAAGCTCGGCCTCGCCTACAACATCGAGGGACACAAGCGCCTGCTCGAGACGGTCGGCCACGCGCACGCCCGCGAGATCATGTACCTCGGACGGCGCTATTCGGCGGCCGAGGCCCTCGCCATGGGGCTCGTCAACCGCGTCCTGCCGGACGAGGCGCTGGAGGTCTTCGTGTCCGAGACCATCGAGACCCTGGCGCAGAACGCGCCGCTCGCCATCGCAAATTCCAAGACCATCCTCGAGGAGTATGTGAAGTCGAGCGGCGCGCCCGACCGCGCGCGTATGAAGGCGGCCATCGAGCGCTGCGCGCAAAGCGAGGACTACCAGGAGGGCCGGCGTGCCTTCATGGAGAAGCGCAAGCCGCGCTTCCGGGGCGCCTGATGAGGATCGAGCGGGTGCGCGCGCGCGCCGTGGCAGCGCCCATGACCCGGCCGCTCGCCACGGCGAGCGGAACGCTCACCGAGTCGGCGCTGCTGCTGCTCGATCTGGAGACCGATCAGGGCATCGTCGGGCGCGCCTACCTCTTCGCCCTCGGCCGGCACAACCTCGCGCCCCTGGCCGCCCTCGTGCACGCGATGGCCGAGATGGTGAAGGGCGACGCCGTGGCCCCCTACGAGCTCGAGCGCAAGCTGCGCGCGCGCTACGCCCTCCTCGGCGTGCACAACATCGTGCTCTTCGCCATGGCGGGGATCGACATGGCGGCGTGGGACGCCCTGGGCCAGGCCCTCGGCCAGCCGCTCGCGCGGCTCCTCGGCGGCAACCCGCGCCCGGTGCCGGCC
>DATLGR010000149.1:0-7988 GCA_035540415.1 Burkholderiales bacterium
GCCATGGCCATGGCGCCGACTTTGCTCGGCCCGGGCGCCTGCCGGCGCCGGTCTGCAACGGCCGGGCGCGAGGCCCGCCGCGCCGCCACCAGGCCTACCAGCGCCACGCCGAGCGCCGCGGCGCCGCCGATCACCGCCGGCGAGCGCACGGCGCGCGCGCCCCGCAGCTTCAGCTCGTCGGCCGTGCGCCGGATGGCGGCCTCGCGCCGGTGCAGGCGCTCCTCGACTTCGTGGATCTCGCGATCAATGCTTTTCATCGGTCGGACCGGGAGGCTCGCCGCGCAGCTGGCGCAGCAGCGCGGTGAAGGGCATTTCGGAAATCAGGTGGCGCGCCCACCACCCGAGCAGCGCCGCCGCCACGATGTTGACGAGGGCGGCGATGGCGATGGCAAGCGGCCAGGACACGCCGCGGTCGAACATCCACACGATGCCCGCGGCGACGATGCCCATCCACGCGGTGATCAGCAGCACCGCGATGATCAGCCCCGCCGACAGCAGCATCGCCAGGCGCAGCGCGGCGCGGCGCGCATCGAGCACCGCCAGGTGAGCGAAGTCGGCGAAGAGCTGCCGCGTCTCGGCCAGCAGCCGCCCGAGCAGCTGGCCGACGCCCGGCGCGCGCGCCCGCGGCGCCGGGCGCTCGGGAGGGGGAAGGACCGCCGCCACGGGGAACCGCTCAGCGCCCGGCGGTCAGCTTGCCGAACAGGTAGCCGGCCGCGAGCGCGATTCCGACCGCCATCAGCGGGTTCTCCTTCACGTACTCGCGGGCGCTTTCCATGTACTCCTCGCTCATATGGAGGTATTCCTCGCCGCGCTCGCTCAGCTGCTGCGCCATCTGCGTGGCGGTCTGGGTGGCGCGCTCCATCGAGGCGTGCGCCTGCTCTCCGAGGCGGTTCATCTGCTCCTGCGTGTTCGTGGCCATGAGGCTCTCCTGTCGGGGGGAAAAAGGCGCGGGACTCGAAGCAACCTCTATGCCGCGCGGCGGTGGCGGTGGTCCGCGGGCTTGGGCGGCGCGGGCTCCTCGTCTTCCTCGGCCGGTTCGTTGGCCTTGTACGCCGCGAGCCGGTTGTAAAGCGTCTTCAGGCTGATGCCGAGCATGTCCGCGGCCTTGCGCTTGGAGCCGCACTCGGCGAGCGTGGCCTCGATCAGGCGCCGGCTGACCTCCTCCAGCGTGCTGCCCACGCGCACCGAGAGCAGCGAGGCCGACTCGGGCGCGGCCGCGGTCGCCGGCGCGAGGTCGGCCTCGATGACGTTGTCGGCGAGGATGAAGGCGCGCTGCACGTAGTTTTTCAGCTCGCGCACGTTGCCCGGCCAGCTGTGCGCGTAGAGCGCCGCCAGCGTCGCCGGGGCGAAGGACTTCGACGCGCCCTCCTGCTTGTTCAGCTGGTCGAGGAAGTGCTGCGCCAGCAGCTCGATGTCGTTGCCCCGCTCGCGCAGCGGCGGCAGCGCGATCGGGAACACGTTCAGGCGGTGGTACAGGTCCTCGCGCAGCTTGCCGTCGGCGACCGCCTGCTCGGGGTTGCGGTTGGTCGCCGCGATGAGCCGCACGTCGGCGCTGAGCGGGGTGGTGGTGCCCACGCGCATGAACTGGCCGGTCTCGAGCACGCGCAGCAGCTTCACCTGCAGCTCCTGCGGCATCTCGGTGATCTCGTCGAGGAACAGGGTGCCGCCGTGGGCGCGCTCGAAGTAGCCCTTGTGCTGGCGATCCGCGCCGGTGAAGCTGCCTTTCTCGTGGCCGAAGAGCTCGCTCTCGATCAGCTGCGGCGACACGGCGCCGCAGTTGAGCGGCAGGAACGGGGCGCGCTTGCGGCGGCTGAGGTCGTGGGTGGTCTGGGCGGCGAGCTCCTTGCCGGTGCCGCTCTCGCCCACCAGCAGCACCGTCGCCGACGTGGGGGCCACCCGCCCGAGCTGGTCGTAGAGCTTCTGCATCGGCGGCGAGGACCCGAGGATGTGGCCGAAGCGTCCGAGCTTGCGCAGCTCATCGCGCAGCTCGCCGATCTCGGCGCGCAGCTCGCCCGTCTTCGGCACCCGCCGCAGGATGGCTTTCAGCCGGTCGACGTCCACCGGCTTGATCAGGTAGTCGGTGGCGCCCAGGCGCAGAGCTTCCACCGCGCTCTCCACGCTGGCGTGGCCGGTGATCATCACCACCTCGGTGGCGGCGCGCGTCTCCAGGTCGGCCACCAGGTCGATGCCGCGCCCGTCGGGCAGCTGCAGGTCCGCGAGCATGATGTCGGGCTGCAGGCGCGACATGTGGATGCGCGCGGCGCGCAGGCTGTCGGCGGTGGCTACGCTGAAGCCTTCGGCCTTCGCCAGCTCGGAGAGCCACTCGAGGGCCTCGGGATCGTCGTCTACTAGCAGGAGATGGGGCATCGATCGGTCATCAGTAACGGTTACGCTGCGGTTGTATTTCGTGCGAGGCCCGGGACGCGGACGGGCCGGCCGGCCAATGCCCGCACGGAACGCAACTTGCGTACCAGCGCCGGTAAAAATTGCAGGCTCATTCGCGCCTGCTACGCTAAGTGCGTGACGCGGCGGCGTAAAGGCGCCGTTCGGCGGATCCGGCCGCGCGTCCCGCGCACACGTCCGCGCCGCCCGCACCGTCACCCGGTCCCGACAGCCCTGCAGAAGAAAATTCCGGCATGCGGCGTGCATCGGCCCGCGCATCCCGGCCGCGGGCCGCGTCCCGCCCCGGCACTTTCCCGCGCGAGCGCGTGCCCGCCGGAGCTTGCGAGAGGCGTCGTGGACTGGAGCGCGATGTTCGAAGTGGGCGTGTCGCCGCTGGAGCTGTTCGTGCGCGGCACGGCCCTGTATCTCTTTCTGTTCGCGGTCTTCCGTGTCGTGATCAAGCGTCGCATCGGCTCCGTCGGTCTGGCCGACATCCTGGTGGTCGTGCTCATCGCCGACGCGGCGCAGAACGGCATCTCGGGCGAATATCGGTCGATCACCGAGGCCTTTGTCGTGGTGGGGACCATCGTCGGCTGGACGGTGCTGATCGACTGGCTTTGCTATCGCGTGCCCGCCTTGCAGGGCTGGCTCGAGCCGCCGCCGCTGCTGCTCATCGACCGCGGGCGCGTGCTATGGCGCCATCTGCGCGTCGAATTCATGTCGGGGTCGGAGCTCGAATCGAAGCTGCGCGAGCACGGCATCACCGATCCGGCCCAGGTGGAGAAGGCCTATCTCGAGCCCGACGGGCAGTTCACCGTGATCCGGCGGCGAGGGTCTTCCACATCGTCTTCGTGATCGACTGGCGCGCCTCCCCGTACGCGGCCCACGGGTCGGCGCCAAGGCGGCGCAGGCGCGCCGGGACGTTGCGCACGTCGAAGCGCGTGCGCACGTCCTCGCGCGGGTCGAGCTCGGCCCAGGCGAGCGGCACCGACACGCCGGCATTGGGCCGCGCCCGCGGCGAGAACGCGGCCACGGCGCTCGCGGTTTCGGCGTTGCGCAGGTAGTCGACGAAAATCTTGTTCGGGCGGCGGTTCTTGGCGATGTGCGCGGTGAAGAGGTCCGGCCGCGCCGCCGCCAGCGTGAGCGCGAGCCGGCGGGTGAACTCCTTCACCTCGTCCCAGGCGAGCTCGGGGCGCAGCGGCGCGACGACGTGCAGCCCTTTGCCGCCGGTGGTCTTGAGGAAACTCGCGAGCCCCAGCGCCTCGAGCAGCCGGCGCGTGAGCTCGGTGCCCTCGACCAGCGTCTTCCACGGCAGCGCCTCGTCGGGGTCGAGGTCAAGCGTGATGCGGTCGGGGCGCTGGATGTCGGGCACGGTAGCGCCCCAGGTGTGCAGCTCCACGGCGCCGTTCTGCACCGCGCTCACCACCGCCTCGAGCGTATCGGCGTAGAGGTACGCCCCCTTGCTCGAGCGCTCGCGCCGCACCGTCTTCAGCGCGCCGGCGCTCGGCCCCATGAGCTGGTGGCGCTGGTAGAAGCACTCGCCCGCCACGCCGTCCGGGCAGCGGACCAGCGACAGCGGCCGCCCCTTCACGTGCGGCAGCAGCCATTCGCCGACGGCTTCGACGTAGCGCGCAAGATCGAGCTTGGAGAGGCCGAGCTGCGGCCAGACGAGGCGCCCCGGATGCGTGATCTTCACCCCCCGCACGCGATCGGGCTCGGCCGGCGCGACCGCCTGCTCCTGGTGCACCGCCTTCGCCGGCAGGTCCTCGCGCAGGCCCATGAAGGAGGCCTGGCGCAGCAGACCCTCGGCGGTGCGCTCGGCGTACGCCACCTCGGCCACCAGCGTGGGCCGCACCCAGTGCGCCGCGCGCTCGCGCGGCGCCTGGGCAAACGGCGCCTCCGGCCGCTTCAGCGCCGCCAGGCGCCGCGCGAGCGCCGCGAGCTGGCGCTCGTCGAAGCCGGTGCCGACCTTGCCGGCGTACTGCAGCGCGCCCTTCTCGTCGTAGACGCCCACGAGCAGCGCCCCGAAGCCCTGCCGCGAGCCGCCCGGGCTGGTGTAGCCGCCGATCACGAAATCCTGGCGCTGGCGGCACTTCAGCTTGATCCAGCTCCGCGAGCGTCCGGAGAGATAGACCGCATCGGCCTGCTTGCCGATCAGCCCTTCGAGCCGCAGTCGGCACGCCTCGGCGAGCACCCGCTCGCCCGCGCCGCCGAGGGACTCGGACAGGCGCACTTCGCGCGAAGGCTTGAGCGCCTTCGCCAGCCGGCTGCGCCGCTCGCGCAGCGGCAGCCGCTGCAGGTCCTGCCCGGCGAGGAACGGCGCATCGAACACGAAATAGACGATGTCGGCGTCGCGCCCGGCGTCGAACGCGTTCTGCAGCCGCTGGAAGCTCGAGCGCCCGTCGGGCGCGAGCACCACGATCTCGCCGTCGAGCCAGCTCGCGCGCAGCCGCTGCCGGCCCAGCGCGGCGGCCAGGTGCGGCAGCTTGGCCGTCCAGTCGCGCCCCGAGCGGGTGTACAGGCGCACCGCGCCGCCTTCGTCGATGCGCGCCAGCATGCGGTAGCCGTCGTGCTTCACCTCGTAGAGCCACTCGCCGGAGCGCGGCGGCTCGCTCACCAGCGTCGCAAGCTGCGGAGCGACGAACTGCGGCAGCGCGGCCTTCTTGGCGCGCGCCGCGGCACGCGGCGCGCGCTTGACGCTTTCGGGCCGCTCGCGCGTGATGTCGAGGTCGGTGCGCGCCTCCTCGTCGCGGCGCTTGATGAGCAGCCACTGCGGCTGGTCCTCGGCGCCGCGCGTGCGCGTGAGGATCCAGCGCCCGGCGAGCTTTCGTCCCGCGAGCCGGAAATGCAGCCGTCCGCTCTCCAGCGCCGCGCGCGGGTCGGGATCCTCCGGGGTCCACGCGCCCTGATCCCACAGCAGCACTTCGCCCGCGCCGTACTGCTTCTCGGGGATCACGCCTTCGAACTCGCCGTACTCCAGAGGATGGTCTTCGGTCTGCACCGCGAGGCGCCGGTCGGCGGGATCGAGGCTCGGACCTTTCGGCACGGCCCAGCTCTTGAGCACGCCGTCGAGCTCGAGCCGGAAGTCATAGTGCAGCCGCCGCGCCGCGTGGCGCTGGACGTAATAGCGCAGCGCGCCGGCCTTGCGCTTTCGCGCCCGCGCGCCGCCGCGCGGCTCCGGCGTGATCCCGAAGTCGCGCATTTCGCGGTAGCGCTCGAGCTTCTGCATGCGCGCCGCCGCAGCAATGTGCGCGCCCGGGCCGCGTAATTGCTACAGAAGCGGCAAGGATTACAGCATCCCCCGTACGCCTACCGGAGCGCGGCCGCTGGCATGGGCCTTGCAGATCAGGCGGGTGAAAGGAAAACCAATGGGCCCCGCCATCGCCCTCAGATTGAGGCAGCACCTCACGTTGACGCCGCAGGTCCAGCAGGCCTTGCGGCTGCTGCAGATGTCCGCGCTCGAGTTCGCCCAGGAAATGGACCAGGCGCTCGCGGCCAACCCGTTCCTCGAGGAAACCACCGAGCCCCCGGCGCCGCGCGACGGCGCCGCCGGCCCCGACGAGCTCGTGATCCCGCAGGAGCCCTCGGCGGGCCCCGCGCCCGAGCGCGAGCAGGACGACTGGGGGAGCGCGGCCGACGCGGCGCCGACGCTGCGCGAGCATCTGCGCGAGCAGCTGCTCATGTCGCAGATGAGCGATCGCGACCAGGCGCTCGCGCACATGATCATCGACAGCCTGGATGACGACGGTTACCTCAAGCTCGCGTTCGAGGAGCTCGCCGCGCTGGTGCCGCCCGAGCACGACGTGCGCGCCGAGGACTTCCTCGCGCCGCTCAAGCTGGTGCAAAGCTTCGACCCGGCCGGGATCGCCGCCCGCACCCTGGAGGAGTGCCTCGAGCTGCAGCTCGCGGCGCTCGACGAGTCGACGCCGGGGCGGCGCTGCGCGCTCGCCATCGTGCGCGGCAGGCACCTTCAGCTCCTGGGCAACCGCGAGTGGGCGCGGCTGCAGCACGCCATCGGCTGCGACGAGTCCACGCTGCACGCCGGGCGCGCGCTCATCCGCACGCTCGACCCGAAGCCCGGCCACCGCTTCGGCCCGCCGGAGGCGCGCTACGTGGTCCCCGACGTCCTCGTGCGCAAGGTGCGCGAGCGCTGGGTCGCGACCATCAACCCGGCCTCGATGCCGCGGGTGCGGCTCAACCGCGCCTACGCCGACGCGCTGCAGAGCCGGCATGGCTCCAACCAGTCGCTGTCGCGCCAGCTGCAGGAAGCGCGCTGGCTGCTGCGCTCGATCGAGCAGCGCTTCGCCACCATCCAGCGCGTGGCCGACGCCATCGTCGCGCGCCAGCGCGGCTTTTTCGAGTACGGCGAGGTGGCGATGAAGCCCCTCACGCTCAAGCTGATCGCCGGCGAGCTCGGCCTGCACGAATCCACGGTGTGCCGCGTCACCAACAACAAGTACATGGCGACGCCGCGGGGGCTGTTCGAGTTCAAGCACTTCTTCTCCCGGCGCCTCGCCACCGACAACGGCGGCGCCGCCTCGGCGACCGCGGTGCGCGCGGTCATGAAGGAGCTCATCGCCGCGGAGGACCCGCGGGCGCCCCTGTCGGACGCCGAGCTCGCGCGCCTGCTCGCGCAGCAGGGCCTGCGCGTCGCCCGGCGCACCATCACCAAATACCGCGCGCTGATGCGCCTGCCGAGCGTCGACGTGCGCAGAGCCGACCTCAGGAGATAACCATGTCCCGCATCATCGCTGGAAGATTCGACGCCACCATCAAGGCCGACGCCGCCGTCGAGGCGCTGCGCGCCGATGGGTTCACCGACGACGAGATCGACTCGTTCTTCGTCTCCCCGGCCGGCCAGAACGCCATGACCCCTCTGGGCGGCGATGCGCCGTTCGCGAGCGAAGGCTCGCGCCGCGGCGCCATCGGCGCCGCGACCGGCGTGGTGCTGGGCGGGCTGGCCGGGATGCTGATCGCCTGGCTCCTCTTCCCCGAGGGCTGGATCGTCCTGCTGCTCGGTGCGGGCGTCGGCGCCTACGTCGGCTCGTTCGTTGGCGCGATGAGCAAGATGCGCGGCGGCAAGCGCACCCGCGCGAGCGTCGAGCACCCGGTCGAGCCCAAGGCCGGCCGCATGATCGCCGTGTGCGTGGACCGCGCGGGCACTGAGGCGCACGCGGTGCGCGTGCTGCGCGAGCACGGCGCGCGCAACATGGGGCGCGCCGAGGGCCAGTGGCGCAACGGCTGGAAGGACTTCGACCCGCGCGCACCACTCGCCGCGGTGTGACCGCTCAGCGCGCCGTGCGCGCGGCGTTGCGCCCGGAGGCTTTGGCCTCGTAGAGCGCCGCGTCGGCGCGGGCCACGAGCGCCCGCGGCTCGGCGGCGCCCTCGCCGAGCGCAATCCCGATGCTCGCGCTCATCGCCGCCGACCCCTCGCCCAGGCTCACCGGCTCCTGGAGGGCGGCGAGCAGCTTGGCGGCAACCCGCTCGGCGTCCGCAGCCCCCTTCAGATCCTCGAGCACCACCACGAACTCGTCGCCTCCCAGGCGCGCCACGGTGTCACTGGCGCGTAGCGCGGCGCGCAGCCGCTCGGCCGCCGCGCGCAGCAC
>DATLGR010000150.1:0-3208 GCA_035540415.1 Burkholderiales bacterium
TCCAGTCGTCGCTGACGCTCACCGCCGCGCCGACTTCACGCGTGTGCATGTGCTCGCCGGATCGCGCGTGGTGGAGCTGACCGTGGCCATCGCGCAGCATCTGTCGCGCACCGGCAACCTCATCCAGATCTACTCCGACCCGGCGATCTTCGAGTCGCGCCTGGCGATCGCGTGCGGCCGCGGCTAGCTGTTTCTTGCGCGAATGTGACGCGCCCGGCGCGCCAGGTAGGCCGGATGCACCAGCGCGGCGGTAGACGCTTAACGCCCGCCCGGGCTGCAATACGGCCATGGAGCTCGCTGCCCTTTCCCTCTCCGTCCTCGCCCTGCTGCTCGCCATCCTCGCCGTGGTCAAGGTGCGCCTTCTCGAGTTCTGCCCCGAGGTGCTGGCCGGCGACGTGATCGTGCCGCGCGGCGGGCGCGCCGCGACCGCCGCGCGGCTGCTTCTGCCCCTGCAGTTCACGAACGCGGGCAACGCGGGCGGGCTGGTGCAGTGGGTGGCGCTGCGGGTGACCATCGACGGCCAGGCCGACCGTCCGCTGCTGCTCAGCCCGGTGGCGGAGATCGACATGCAGCGCTTCATCCAGGCGAAGCGCCGGCTGACCGAGGACAACACCATCGAGCCGTTCACCGCCTTTGCCCTCGAGGGCAAGCGCGCGGTGGCGAAGTTCGTCCTGTTCGACGTCGCGGAGCGGCCGCGCGCGGCGCCCCTGGTGCTGCGCCCGGGACGCTACCGGTTCGAGCTCTTCGTCAAGGCGACCCACGCCGCCAAGCCGCGCCTCGAGCGCACCTTCGAGCACGTGCTGGAGCCCAAGCACCTGGAGGACTACCGCGACGATCTCGCCGTGTACCTCATCGACTACCACATCTCCCTGCCCGGGGTGCGCCGCGCCCTGGCCGACCAGGAGTGGCTGCCGCGCGCGAGCGCGGCCTGAAGAGCCCGCCGGCCTGCCCGCTCAGCCCGGCGGCTGGCGCCAGACGCTGGGCCCCTTCGCTTCCTTCTCCAGGGCGTCCAGGTAGCGCTCGTGGGCGGCGATTTCCTCCGCGCTCGCGCGCTGCACGATGAGCTTGCTCACATCCAGGATCAGCCCGGCGGCGCCGGCGGCCGCGGCATCGGCGCTCTCCAGCTCCATCATCAGGCTCTCCTGGCCGCGCGTCATGGCGAGGTAGCACTCCGCGAGCAGCCGCGCGTCGAGCAGCGCGCCGTGCAGCGCGCGGTTGGCGTTGCTCACGAAATAGCGCTCGCACAGCGCGTCGAGCGAGTTCTTGCGGCCCGGGTGCAGCTCGCGCGCGTGCGCGAGCGTGTCGGTGATCTTCGCCACGTGCTCGCCGATGCGCCCGAGGCCCACCCGCGCGAGCTCCATGTCCAGGAATTCCACGTCGAAGTCGGCGTTGTGGATGATGAGCTCGGCGCCGCGCACGAAGTCGAGGAACGGCCGCGCGACGGCGCCGAACTTCGGCATGGCGGCGAGATCTTCCAGCGTCTTGCCGTGGATGCGCGTCGCCCCGGCGTCCACCTCGCGCTCGGGGTTGAGGTAGGCGTGGAAATGGGCCTCGCTGATCCGGCGGTTCAGGATCTCCACGCAGCCGATTTCGATGATGCGATCGCCGAGCTTCGGGTTAAGCCCGGTCGTCTCCGTATCGAGGACGATCTGCCTCAAGCGGTATCCCCCTGTTGGCGAGCCGGTCCGCCCGCTCGTTTTCCGGGTGCCCGGCATGCCCGCGCACCCAGTGCCATTCTATCGAATGCCGCGCCGCCGCCTCGTCGAGCTCGCGCCAAAGGTCGATGTTCTTCACCGGCTTGCCTTCCGCGGTGCGCCAGCCGCGCCGCTTCCAGCTGCGCATCCACTCGGAGATGCCCTTCTGCACGTACTGGGAGTCGGTGTAGAGGCGCACCCGGCTGGGGCGTTTCAGCGCAGTCAAGGCGCGGATGACGGCGGTGAGCTCCATGCGGTTGTTGGTCGTGGCGGCCTCGCCGCCCCACAGCTCGCGCTCGGCGCCCTTCGCCCGCAGCAGCGCGCCCCAGCCGCCGGGGCCGGGATTGCCGCGGCAGGCGCCGTCGCTGTAGATCTCGACGATGTCCTCCTCAGTCATGGCGGTGGCGGGCGTGGCCGTTGGACTTCTGCGGGATCGGCGCGAGCGCCCGGCGACGCGCGCGCTCCCGCCGCCAGGTGGGCGTCACCAGGCGCATGCCGGGCGTTCGCTTCACGGCGCGCACGACGTACACGCCGCCGGTAATCGGCCACCAGCGCGCGCCGGCCTTTTCGAGGAAGGCGAAGCGATCGAGCCACACCTTCTGGCGAAACGGCGGCGAATAGCAGCCGAACTGCCCGCCGTTCAGCTCGAACCCGAGGATGCGCAGCCAGTCGCGCAGCCGCAGGGGACCGATGAACTTGAGGTCCCAGGGGGCCTCGGTGCGCGAGCTGAACACCTGCCGCAGGCGCCACAGCGAGGCCGGGTTGAACCCCGAAATTACCGCCTGCCCTTCGGGCATCAGCACCCGCTCCACCTCGCGCAGGACCTCGTGCGGGTGCTCGTGGCCTTCGAGCACATGCGGCAGTGCAACGAGGTCCACGCTCTGCGACGCGATCGGCAGCTGCAGCGGATCGGCCGCGAGCTTCCCGCCGGGCTCCAACGCGAGGCAGAAGCGGAAAGGAATGCGGTTCTGTCGAAGATAATCGACTTCGGGTAGTCCGATCTGGACAGCGCGGAAGCCGAAGACGTCCTCGATCGCATGGTCGAACTGCCGCAGCTCCCAGTCGAGCACGTACGCGCCCTGGGGGGTGGAAAACCACTCGGCAAGCGAGGAACGGCCGCCGTTATACTTTTGCCCGCCGTTCACGAAAGAATGACGATCCATGGTGCGCTCGCTCGCCTCGACGATCCGTCCGGACCATCCCGGGCGCAGCCGTTTGCGCGCGCCCAGGGCCGTTTGCCGTATATGGTCGCGGGAATGAGCGCCTATTATGGGGCAGCGCCTTGGCGGTAGCGAAGAGCACATGGCTCGGTATCGCGGCGGCGCTCCTTCTCCAGGCGTGCGCAACGACAACGCCGCCCGAGGACATCGCACCGAGCGCGCCCGCCGCAGCGCCGCCGCCGGCGCCCGCGATGCCGGTCGCGCCCCTCGCGCCGGCGACATCCGCGCCAGTCGCGCCGGTTGCGACGCCCGCGCCCCCGGCCGCGCCGCGCCTTGAGCCGCCCGCGCCGGCGG
>DATLGR010000151.1:0-9652 GCA_035540415.1 Burkholderiales bacterium
TAGCCATCGCGTGGGACGAGTACGCCGCCGCGCAGGCCGCGGCGGCCGCCGCCCGCGCCGCCCTGGAACCCGTGTTCCGGGGGTGCGATATCCTCGTTGCCCCGGCGGCCACCGGCGAGGCGCCCGCCGGGCTGGACAGCACGGGCAGCACCGCGATGAATGTCGTGTGGACGCTGCTGCACGTGCCGTGCGTCGCGGTGCCGATCGGCCGCGGACCGCGGGGCCTGCCGCTCGCGCTGCAGGCGATCGGCCGGATCGGTGACGACGCGCGCACCCTCGCCTGCGCGCGCTGGATCGAATCACGACTGAAGGAGAGCCTCTGATGAAGCGACTTGCGATCGTCCTGCTGGCGCTGGGCGCGCTCAGCGCGCACGCCCAGCAACCCTGGCCGCAGAAGCCGGTGCGCGTCATCGTGCCGTTTCCGCCCGGCGGCGTGACCGATTCCATTGCCCGCATCACCGCCGACTGGCTTGGGCAGCGCCTGGGCCAGCCGGTCATCGCCGAGAACCGGCCCGGGGCGAGCGGCGCGATCGCCGCCGACCTGGTGGCGCGCGCCGAGCCCGACGGCTACACCCTGCTCTCGGCAGCCACCCCGCAGCTCGCGATCGTGCCGTACGTGCAGAAGATCGCCTACGACCCGGTCAAGGACTTCGCTCCTGTCTCCATCGTCGGCACCAACCCGTTCGCGCTCGGCTGCAATCACAAGGTCCCGTCGAACGACCTGCGCGAGTTCGTCGATTACGCGCGCGCGCGCCCCGGCGAGCTGAGCTATGCCTCGCCCGGCTCGGGCTCGGTCGGCCACCTCACCATGGCGCTGTTCCTCGCCCGCGCCGGCCTCAAGATGGAAGCGGTGCTCTACAAGGGCGGCGGCCCGGCGATCGCCGACGTGATCGCGGGCCACGTGCCGTGCTACTTCGGCAACCTGAACGAGATCATTCCGCACGCCGGGGGTAAGCTGAAGGTGTTCGCCGTTTCGGGCGAGCGCCGCGCGCCGCAGCTCCCGAACGTCCCGACGGTCGCCGAGCAGGGCTATCCCGGCTTTCGCACCATCACGTGGAACGGCTACGTCGCGCCCGCCGGCACGCCGCGCGCCGTCGTGGAGCGCATCGCGCGCGAGATCGGCGAGGCCTGCAAGGACGCGGCCTTCGCCGCGCGGCTGACCAAGATCGGCGTGGACCCGGTGTGCAGCACGCCGGCCGAGTTCGAGCGCGCGGTGCGCGAGGACCTGCAGATCTGGAAGGAGGCGGTGCAGGCCGCCGGAATCAAGCCGCAATGAGCCTGCGCCTCGCGATCCCGGACCTGATCTCCCCGTCGTACTTCCCGGCGATCGCCGCCGTCGAGCTCGGCTGCTTTGCGAAGGAGGGATTCGAGGCCAGCCTGGAGCTGCTGTACCCGGTCACCAAGACCTACGAGGCGCTGCGCGAAGGCAGGCTCGACTTCGTGGGGGGCGCCGCCCACGCGGCGCTCTACGCCTTTCCCGGCTGGCAGGGCGGCAAGCTCCTGTGTGCGCTGGCGCGCAACATGTACTGGTTTCTCGTGGTGCGGGCCGATCGCAACGCCCGCCGCGGCGATCTCGCCGCGGTGAAGGGCCTGCGCATTGGCGCGGCGCCCGGCCCCGTCGACGGCCTGCGGCGCTTGCTCGCGGTGGCGGGCATCGACCCCGAGCGGGACGTGCAGATCGGGCCGGTGCCCGGATTCGCCGTCGGACAGACCGCGTCGTTCGGGCTGCTCGCCGCCAAGGCGCTCGAGGAGGGCAAGATCGACGGCTTCTGGGCGAACGGCATGGGCGCCGAAGTGGCGGTGCGAAGCGGGGTGGGCACGCTCGTGCTCGACGCGCGCCGCGAGGCGAGCGCCGACGCGAAGGGCTACACCTTCCCGGCGCTCGTGACGAGCGATCGGCTGCTGCGCGAGAACCCCGCCGCCGCGCGCGCCGCCGTGCGCGCGGTGCAGGCGGCCCAGACCCTCCTAAAGGAAGACCCCGCCCGGGCGAGCGCAGTGGGACGCAAGCTCTTTCCGCCCACCGAGGCGGAGCTCATCGCCGAGCTGATCCGGCGGGACGCTCCCTACTACGAGGCCGCGATCACCGAGCGCGACGTGGAGATGATGAACCGGTTCGCGCGGGACATCGGGCTGCTCGAAAAGCCGGGGGCGTACCGGGACGCGGTCGCCTCGCTGTAGAATCCGTCGGACCAACCTCTAGGAGGAGGACACATGCTGAAGTTCACCCGAGTCGCGCTCGCCCTTGCCGCGGCGCTTTCCGCTTCGCAGGCCGCCGCGCAGGAGCTGCGCCTGCACACCTTCGTGCCGCCGGTGCACGTCATCTACCGCGAGATCCTGCAGCCCTGGGCGCAGGAGCTGGCCAAGGCGACCAACGGGGAAGTGAAGGTCACGCTCTATCCCTCGATGCAGCTCGGCGGCAAGCCGCCCGAGCTCTACCGCCAGGCGGTCGACGGCGTGGCCGACCTCGTGTTCACCTTGCCGGGCTATACCTCCCCGGCCTTCCCGCGCGTGGGCATCATCGAGCTGCCCGGCCTCAAGCCCGACGGCGTCGCCGCCACCAACATGATGTGGGACCTGCTCGATCCGTATCTGCTGCCCGAGTTCGAGGGCACCAAGGTCATCGCCATCTGGGGGGCCGAGGACGCCGGGCTCATGAGCCGCGGCAAGGCGATCCGCTCGATCGACGACCTGAAGGGCCTGCGCATGCGCTCGCCCTCGGCCGCGCAGGCGAAGCAGCTGCAGTACATGGGCGCGGTTCCCATCGCGGCGCCGATCACCGAGGTGTATCCGGGCCTCGAGCGCGGCACCATGGACGGCGCCATGGTGCCGTTCACCACGATCCTCGACTTCCGGCTGGGCGAGGTGGCCAAGGGCTTCACCATTTCGGGACCCGTGTTCGGGCGCTCGGTGTTCCTCGTGGCCATGAACAAGAAGCGCTTCGACGGCCTGTCGCCGGGGGCGCGCGCCGCGATCGACAAGATCTCCGGCCGCGCGCTCAGCGTTAAAGCCACCGAGGTCTACATCAAGCGCGCCGACGAAGCGGTCGCCAGCGTGCGCGGCAAGGCCGACGTGGTGACGTTGTCGCAGGCCGAGCAGGCGCGCATCACCAAGACGCTGCGCCCAATCATCGACGAGTGGATCAAGGAGATGGAACCCAAGGGCATCCCGGCGCGCGAGATGCTGCGCCGCGCGGGCTACAAGGGCGTCTGATCCGCGGGATGTGGCCACGCTTTCTCCGCGCCCTCGCCCTCGGCGGGGGCGCGGTGCTGTTGGGACTCATGGCGCTCGTGGCGTTCGACGTGGTGATGCGCTACGTGCTGCGCCTGCCGTTTCTTGGCGCCTATGAGCTCACCGAGCTCGCCATGGCGCTCATCGTGTTCCTCGGGCTGCCGTACTGCGCCCTCACCGGCGGCCACGTGGCGGTCGACATCCTCGCTCCGGTGCTCGAGCGCCCGCGCCTGCGCGGCGTCAATGTCGTCATCCATCTCGCGGGCGCCGGGATCACGGGAGTCATGGCTTGGCAGGCGGTGGTTTACGCCATGTCCTCGCGCGCGCGCGGCGAGGCCACCAACATGCTGCGCATTGAGCTGTGGCCGTTCGAGGTCCTCACGGGCGCAAGCTTCGCGCTGTTTTCGATCGTCCTGCTGGCGAGCGCCTGGAAGGCGCTGCGTTGAGCCCGACCGCCGCCGGGCTCGTGGGCATGGCGGCGCTGCTCGTGCTGCTCGCGCTGCGCATGCCGATCGGGATCGCCATGTCGCTGGTCGGTGCGATCGGCATCGGCGTGCTCAACTCGCCCCATGCGGCCCTGCACAGCCTCGGCTCGTTCCCCTTCTCGCACGCGGCGGCGCAGGCTTTCGCGGTGATCCCGCTGTTCGTCCTCATGGGCAATTTCGCCGCCGCGTCGGGCATGGGCCGCGATCTCTACGCCGCGGCGCACGCCGCCATCGGGCACCGGCGCGGCGGGCTCGCGTCGGCCACCATCATGGCTTGCGCCGGGTTCGCCGCGCTGTCGGGCTCGTCGGTCGCCTCCGCGGTGACCATGGGACGCGTGTGCCTGCCCGAGATGCGCCGCTACCAGTACGACCCGCGCCTTGCCACGGGCGTCATCGCCGCGGGCGGCACGCTCGGCATCCTCATCCCCCCCTCCACGGTGCTCGTGGTGTACGCGTTGCTCACCGAGCAGTCGATCGGGCGGCTCTTCCTCGCCGGTTTCCTGCCGGGCGTGCTGCTGACGGCGCTGTTCGTGCTGACGGTCATGCTGATGTGCGCGCTGCGTCCGCAGCTCGGACCGCCCGGCGAGCGGCTGCCGGCGCGCGAGCGCCTGTCCGCGTTCGGCGGCGCCGCGTCGTTCCTCGCGGTGGTGATCATCACCATCGGAGGCATCTACGCGGGCGTCTTCACGGTGACCGAGGCGGCCGGCGTGGGCGCCATGCTGACCATGGCGCACGCCCTGTGGCGGCGCCGCCTGAGCACTCCGGTGCTGGTCGACGCGCTGCTGCAGACCGTGCGCACCACCGCCATGGTGTTCCTGATTCTCATCGGGGCACACCTCTTCACCCCCTTCCTCGCGCTCAGCCGCATCCCCGTAGACCTGGCGAACCTGCTCGTGGGGATGGACCTTTCCGCCGTGGCCATCCTCGGCATCCTGCTCGCGGCCTTCCTCGTCCTGGGCATGTTCCTCGAGGGCTTCGCCATGATGGTGCTGATGGTGCCCATCGTCTTCCCTATCGTCACCGCGGCCGGCATCAACCCGATCTGGTTCGGCATCTTCATGGTGATCGTGCTGGAGATGGGACTCATCAGCCCGCCGGTGGGCATCAATGTCTTCGTCGTCAAGGGCGTCGCCGAAGACGTGCCCATGCGCGCCATTTTCGCGGGCATCCTGCCGTTCTGGCTCGCCATGGTGCTGTGCATCGTGGCGCTGATGGCGTTTCCCCAGATCGCCCTCTTTCTTCCCGACTCCATGATCCGATGAGCCAACGACTGAAGGGCAGGACGGCGATCGTCACCGGCGGCGCCATGGGCATCGGCCGCGCCATCGCGGCGCGGCTCGCGCGCGACGGCGCCGCCGTCGTGATCGCCGACCTCGAGAAATTCGACGCCGCGGCGGCCGCGATCGCCGCGGACAGCGGCGCCCCGACGCTCGGGTTGCAGGCGGATGTGTCCTCCGAGGCCGATGCCGGGCGCCTTGCGGCCCAGGCCATGAAGGCCTTTGGCCGCATCGACATCCTGGTGAACAACGCCGCGGTGTTCAGCTCGCTGCAGCTGCGGCCGTTCGAGGACATTCCCGCCGCCGAGTTCCGCCGCGTGATGGAGGTGAACATCATGGGCGTGTGGCTGTGCGCGCGGGCCTGCGCGCCGCACCTGCGCGCGAGCGGCCACGGCCGCATCATCAACCTCGCCTCCGGCGCGCCGCTGAAGGGCGTGCCGCTGTTCCTGCACTACATCGCGAGCAAGGGCGCGGTGATCGCCATGACGCGCGGCCTCGCACGCGAGCTCGGCAAGGACGGCGTCACGGTGAACTCGCTCGCCCCCGGCTTCACCCTGTCCGAGAACGTCGCGAGCCACGCCATGCACGTGAAGATGGGCGAGGCCACCCGCGCGACGCGCGCCATCGCGCGCGACGAGAAGCCCGAGGATCTGGTCGGCGCCGTCAGCTTTCTCGCGAGCGACGATGCGGCGTTCGTCACCGGCCAGACGCTGGTGGTGGACGGCGGCTCGGCGATGGTCTAGACGATCCCCTCGGGCAGCACCGGTCCGCGGGCGCCACCGCCGGCCCGCAGCAGGCCGCGCGGCGCCCGGTGCAGCCGCTCGAAGCCGGTCTTCGTCACCCGCAGCAGCTCGCCCACCTGGACCCCGGCCTTCTGGTCCGGCGTGATCACGTTGGGCTGCACGACGACGGTCATGTTCTCCTCGAGCTTGAGCTCGGGCAGCGCCCCCGCCGGCCGGCTGCGCGTGCCGAGCACCGGCGGCAGGTAGCCGCCGCCGAACCCGTGCAGCAGATCGTCGCAGATGGTGTACCCGGCCTCCTCGATTACGCCGGCGGCACTGACGATTTCCGCCATGGTGGTCCCCGCGCGCAGCACGCCCGCGACCGCGTCGAACGCCGCCTCGGCCACCTCGTGCAGGCGGCGATAGAGCGGCGTGGGCTCGGCGTCCACGGTGAACGTCCGCAGGACCTGGCCGGGATAGTCCCACCAGCTCGCGGAAAGCTCGCAGAAGACCACGTCGCCCCGGCGCACTCGGCGCGACGACGCAAACTGCGGCGGCACGCACAGCTCGGGCTGCGCCATCGAGGTGACGCCGATGTAGTGGATGAAGGTCGTCCCGCCGCGCCCGACGTAAGCGCGTTCGACCAGGTTGGCGAGGTCGCGCTCCCCGACGCCGGCCCGCGTGCCGCGCAGCAGCGCGTCGAACCCGGCGTCGCTCAGCGCCGCGCCGATGCGCAGCCATTCGATCTCCTCCGCCGACTTCACCTGCCGCAGCCGCACGTACTCCTCGTCGAGCAGCACCACCGCGAAGTCCACTTCGAGCGCGCGCAGCTTGCGCGGCCCGAGCGGTCCGATGAGGCCGACCCGGCGCGCGCCGCGCCGGCGCAGCTCCTCGATCGTGCCGGCGATGCCGCGATGGCCGCCCCAGCGCACCTCGACGTCGTGCGCGATGCGCCGCGCGAGCGGCACGTGGTTGTACCACTCGACGCTCATGGTGAGCGGCTCGCCGGGGCGCAGCAGCACGAAGGCCTCGACCGTGCCGGGCCAGCCCGTCACCCATTGAGGGGCGTTGCCGCTGCGCTGGTCCGTGACCACGAGGAGGTGATCGACGTCGTGATGCGCCATCACCGCGGCGAGCGCCTCGCGGCGCCGCGCGTATTCGGCCTGCGAGAAGCGCGGATACTCCTGCTCGAGAACGGAGTTCAGTCGGACTTGGCCCCCGAGGCGCGCACGACCGGAGCCCAGCGCCTGACCTCGGCTTCAAGGAACGCCTGGAATTCGGGCGCGGTGAGCCGGCCCGGCACGATGCCCTCGGGGCGCAGACGCTCGCGGACCTCCGGCGCCTCGAGCGCGGCGCGCACCGCCGCGTTCAGCCGCTCCACCACCTCCGCGGGCATGCGCGGCGGGCCGGACAGCGAGAACCAGATGGTCGCCACGAGGTCGGGGTAGCCGAGCTCCGCGTAGGTCGGCACCGCCGGGTAGTCGGGCAGCCGTGTCGCGGCGCTCAGCGCGAGCGCGCGCGCCTTGCCCGCATGGATCTGGCCGGCCGCCGTCGACAGCGTGACGGAGGCGACCGGAATGTGGCCCGCGATGAGGTCCGCGACCGCCGCCGAGGCGCCCTTGTAGGGGATGTGCTGCATGTCGATGCCGGCCTGCTGCTTGAGGAGCTCGGCGACGAGCTGACCGTGCGTGCCGTTGCCGGGCGAGCCGTACGAATACTTGCCGGGCTCGCGCTTGAGCAGCGCGATGAATTCCTTCAGGTCCCTGGCCGCCACCGACGGATGGACCACCAGCACCGCCGGCGGGCCGCCGAAGAGCGCGATGTGGGTGAAATCGCGCACCGGATCGTAGGGCGTGCCGCGCGGCAGGGCCGGCGCGACGGCATGCGAGGCGACGCCCGAGACGAGCAGCAGGTAGCCGTCGGGTGCCGCCCGCGCGACGAGCTCCGAGCCGATGATGCCACCGGCGCCGGGCCGGTTCTCGACGACGAAGTTCTCCTTGAAGCGCTCCGTCAGCTTCTGCGCGACGATGCGGCCGAGCGTGTCGGCGCTGCCCCCGGGGGCGAAGGGCGCAATGATGCGGACCGGCTTGGTCGGCCAGGACTGCGCCCACGCGGGCGCGCTGGAGACAAGCAGCAGTACGGCGAGCAGGCGCAGCATGGCGCGGATTCTATAATCAAGCGGCATGAGCGAGTGCATCGACGTTCATACCCACATCGTTCCGGAGCGCTTCCCGCCCTACGCCGGCAAGGGGCGCGACGTGCCCTGGCCGTCCATGGCCGCGGCCCATGCCTGCCACCGGCACGTGATGATCTCGGGACAGGTGTACCGCACGGTGTCGGAGGGCTGCTGGAGCGTGCCCCGGCGCGTCGCCGACATGAACGGCATGCGCGTGGCCTGCCAGGCGCTCTCCCCCATGCCCGAGCTCCTGTCGTACTGGCTGCCGCTCGACGATGCCCGTGCGCTGCTGCGCTACCTCAACGACACCATCGCCGGCATGGTGGCCGCGGCGCCGGAGCGCTTCGTCGGGCTGGGCGCGGTACCGCTGCAGGACGTGGAGGCTGCCGTCCGCGAGCTCGAGTACGTGCGCCGCGAGCTCGGCTTTGCCGGCGTCGAGATCGCGAGCCACGTCAACGGCACCTCGATCGGCGATCCCCGCTTCGAGCCCTTCTTCGCCGCCGCCGAAGCGCTTGGCGCGGCGGTCTTCGTGCACGCGCTGCGGCCGGCCGGGCAGGAGCGCATCGTCGGCGCCTTTCCCGAGCAGGCGGTCTGCTTCCCGGGCGATATCGGGCTCGCCTGCGCCTCCATGATCACCGGCGGCATCGGCGCCCGGCATCCGCGCCTGCGCATCGCGTTCAGCCACGGCGGCGGCGTGATGGCGCTGCTGCTCCCGCGCCTCATGCACGCCTGGAACGCGGTGCCGCAAGCGAAAGCCTCGCTCGCCGAGGCCCCGGCAGCCACGGCGCGGCGCTTCTACTACGATCACCTCGTGTTCGATCCGGCCGCGGTCAGGTTTGTGGTCGCCGCGTTCGGGGCCTCCCAGGTGATGGCCGGCAGCGACTATCCGTTCAACATGGGCGACCCGGACCCGGTGGGCACCCTCGAGGCGGCCGGGTTCGACGCCACCACGCACGCCGCGGTCAGCGCCGGAAACGCGCGCCGCTTCCTGGGTCTTCCTCCAGCAGCCGGGGCAAAATCTCGCTGATCGAGTCATTAAAGACGGCATCCGCCCGGTCGTCGTAGGGTGTGGGCTGCGCGTTCACGATGACGATCCGCGCGCCCGCGGCGCGCGCCACGTCGACGGTGCCCGCGACGGGATAGACCTGCAGCGTCGTGCCCACGGCGATGAACAGGTCGGCCTCGGCGGCCGCCTGCATTGCGCGGTCGATCACCTCGGGCACGAGCTGCTGGCCGAACGAGATGGTGTCACTCTTCAGGATGCCGCCGCAGTCGCGGCAGGCCGGATCGGGCTCGCCGCCGCGCACGCGCTCCAGCACGAGCTCCATCGGGCCGCGAATGCCGCAGCCCCAGCACATGAAGCGCCGCATGCTGCCGTGGACCTCGATCACGCGCTCTCGCGCGTTGCCCGCGCGCTGGTGCAGCTCGTCGATGTTCTGGGTGATGAGGGCGTGCAGCTTGCCGCGGCGCTCCAGCGCGGCGAAGGCCCGATGGCCGGCGTTTGGCTGCGCCGTCCATGCCGGGCTGGCAAGGCGGTTTTGCCACGCCGCCCTGCGCACCGCCGCATCGGCGAGGTAGTAATGGATACTGGAGAGCTTCTCCGCGAGCGGATCGCGCGTCCACAGGCCGCTCGGCCCGCGGAAGTCCGGGATGCCGGAATCGGTCGAGATGCCAGCGCCCGTGAGCGCGACGACGCGGCTCGCCGCCTCCACCCAGGTGCGCACCCGGGCCGGATCGGGCGCCTCGCGCGAAGCCACGCCGCGA
>DATLGR010000152.1:0-19225 GCA_035540415.1 Burkholderiales bacterium
ACTCGAGGATCACGCCGGCCTGCGGTTGCTCGACGCCCGCGAAGCGTCGCATCTGCGGGCTCGCGAGGGCAATCTTGTAGCCCACGATCGCGCCGCGCTGCTGCGCCCGCAGCGCGACGAACGCATCCTGGATCGCATAGCCCTCCTCGGAGGTGCGCGGGGCCAGCTCGGCCGGCAACGGTGCGAAGCGCTCGCGACGCTCGTGCGCCGCGAGCAGGTGCTCCGCGGCGCGCGCGAACTGCGCCGGGGTCATCCCTTGCCCGGGTGGACGTTCCCGCAGGCCGGGCACTCGCGGCGCCCGGCGTAGAACGCCTCGAAGAGCGGTGGCAGGTCGCGGACGATGTTCTGCACGTTCACTTCGACGCGATGCACCCTGCTCCAGCAGCGCGGGCAGTACCACTCGAAGCCGTCGTCGACCTCCCGTGGGCGGATGCGCTCCACGACAAGCCCCACCGTGCCCGCCGGACGCTGCGGAGAGTGGCGCACGTGGCCCGGCAGCAGGAGGACCTCGCCTTCCCGGATCGGGATGTCGCGAGGGCGGCCCTCGTCGATCACCCTGAGGACCATGTCGCCGCGCAGCTGGAAGAAGAACTCCTCGTACGGATCGTCGTGATAATCGGTGCGCGCGTTCGGGCCGCCCACGACCTGGACGATGAGGTCTTGCGCCTCGCGGAATACGAGCTGATTGCCGACCGGCGGCTTGAGCAGGTGGGCATGTTCGTCGATCCAGCGGCTGAAGTTGAAGGCCGAGAGCGGCACCGGGCAGTCCTCGCGCGGGATTCTAGGCGCCTGGAGGCGAAGGTTGGACTCGAACCAACGTGGACGGTGTTGCAAACCGTAGCATCATCCCCTCTGCCACTTCGCCCTTCGCCCGGAGTATCCGGGCCGCGGCGGATGGGAACGACCGCGAGTCCTGCTCCAAGGAGACGATGGTGCCCGGGGCGGGGGTCGAACCCACATGGCTTGCGCCGGGGGATTTTAAGTCCCCTGTGTCTACCAGTTTCACCACCCGGGCGGCGGCCGCGGGCCGGCGGCAGGCGCTTGACCGCGCGGCGCTCGCAAACCGATTGGAGGCGGAGGTCGGAATCGAACCGGCGTACACGGATTTGCAGTCCGCTGCATAACCACTCTGCCACCCCGCCAGAGCTGGCAACAGCAAGGGAAGATCCGCCGGATCTTCCCTGATGCATTCTTGGAGCGGGAAACGAGTCTCGAACTCGCGACCTCAACCTTGGCAAGGTTGCGCTCTACCAACTGAGCTATTCCCGCGTCGCCGGCAATTATAAGCCCTTGATTCGGGCGGCTCAATATCGCTTGCCTAGGGCGGCGCGGCGGCGTGCGGGAGGGCCTTGCGCACGTAGTACAGCATCGACACGACGGTGAGCACCGCGGCGACATTGATGAGCACGGTCCCGAGCCACTGGGCGTCGAGGAGCCCGAAGAGCGCGGTGTCGTAGTACAGCAGAAGCGGGATCGCCACCATCTGCATGGTCGTCTTGAGCTTGCCGACGAAGGCCACGGCCACGCTTTTCGCCTGACCGACCTTCGCCATCCATTCGCGCAGCGCCGAGATGGCGATCTCGCGCCCGATGATGATGAGCGCGACCAGCATGTCGACCCGGTTGAGGTAGAGCAGCACCACCAGTGCGCCGGTCACGATCAGCTTGTCGGCCACCGGGTCGAGGAAGGCGCCGAAGGCCGACATCTGGTTCAGGCGCCGGGCGAGATAGCCGTCGAGCCAGTCGGTGCTCGCGGCGGCGATGAATAGCACGGTCGCCGCGACGTTGCGTGCGGGCTCGCTGAGCCACGGCTCGGGCAGGTAGTACAGCCCGATGATGATCGGGATGAACAGGATCCGTGACAGCGTGACAAGGTTGGGAACGTTGAGCGGCATCACGAGGCGGCGTGCAGGTGCTTGTAGATGCGCTCGGCAAGCGCCCGGCTGACCCCGGCGACCTTGGCGATGTCGTCGACCGCCGCGGCCTGCACGCCGCGCAACCCCCCGAAGTGCTCGATGAGTGCCTGGCGGCGCTTCGCGCCGATGCCCGGGATCTCGTTCAGCATGGACGTGGTGCGCGCCTTGCCGCGGCGTGCCCGGTGCCCGGCGATGGCGAATCGGTGCGCTTCGTCCCGGATCTGCTGGATGAGGTGCAGGCCGGGATGCGCAGGCGGCAGCTGCAAGCTGCGCTCGTCGGACTCGACCACGAGCTGCTCGAGGCCCGGCCGGCGCTCGGGACCCTTGGCCACCCCGACGACGGCGACCTGGTGCAGCCCGAGGTCGGCCAGCACGGCGCGCGCGACGCCCGCCTGTCCCTTGCCGCCGTCGATCAGGACCAGGTCGGGAATCCGTCCGCCGTCGGCGCTGACGCGCTCATAGCGCCGGGCGAGGACCTGGCGCATCGCCGCGTAGTCATCGCCCGGCACGACGTCGCGGATATTGAAGCGCCGGTACTCCGCGCGCTGCATCTGCTGGCGGTCGTACACCACGCACGAGGCGACGGTCGCCTCGCCCAACGTGTGGCTGATATCGAAGCACTCGATGCGCTGGGCACCCTCGGGCAGCGCGAGCGCTTCGCGCAGCGCGGCGAGACGCCCCTCCTGAGTGGCGCGGTCGCGCACGCGCTGCGCAATGGCGAGCTGCGCGTTCTTGTGCGCCATGTCGAGCCACACCCGGCGCTCGCCGTGCGCGGGAGTCAGGACGTTCACCCCCTCGAGCTCGACCGGCTCCGCCGCGAGCACCAGGCCCGGTGCCGGCTGGTCGAGGTAGTGCTGCTCGAGGAACGCCGCCACCACCTCGCCGGCGGAGGCGCCTTCGGCGTTCGCGGGGAAGAAGCTGCGGTCGCCCACGTGGCGTCCGCCGCGGATCATGACGAGGTTGACGCAGGCAATGGCCGCCTCGATTGCGCAGGCAACGACGTCGGCGTCGACGCCACGATTGGACTCGACGTACTGGCGCACTTGCACGCGCGAGAGCGCGCGGATCTGGTCCCGGTAGGCGGCGGCCTCCTCGTAGCGCTGCGCCTCCGAGGCCGCCTGCATGCGCTGCGTGAGGCCGCGAATCACGTCGTCCTCGCGGCCCTCGAGGAAGAGCACGGCGTTCGCGACGTCCTCCGCATACGGCGCGGGCGCGATCTTGCCGGTGCAGGGGGCCGTGCAGCGCCGGATCTGGTGCAGGAGGCAGGGCCGCGAGCGGTTCTCGAAGACCGTGTCCTCGCAGGTGCGCAGCCGGAACACGCGCTGCAGCAGCTGGATGCTCTCGCGCACCGCGTACGCATGCGGAAACGGGCCGAAATAGCGATGCTGGCGATCCTTCGCGCCGCGGTGGAATCCCAGGCGCGGATAGCGGTGGCCGCTCACCATGAGATACGGGTAGGACTTGTCGTCGCGAAAGAGGATGTTGTAGCGCGGCGCGAGGCTCTTGATGAGATTGTTCTCGAGCAGCAGCGCTTCGCCCTCGGAGCGCGTGGCGGTCACCTCCACGGCGGCGACCTGCGAGAGCATCATCTGGATCCGCGGGCTCGCGGCCTGCTTGTGGAAGTAGGAGCCGACGCGCTTCTTGAGGTCGCGCGCCTTGCCCACGTACAGGGCCTCACCGCCCGGGCCGAGCATGCGGTAGACGCCGGGAAGATTGGGCAGGCCGGCGACGAAAGCCTTGGGATCGAACACGCTGTTTTCATTATAAATCGTGTAAAATTCGCGGCTTTTTCCGCAGGTCGTTTCGGATCCCCCCATGGCCAAAGTCGAAGCAGTCGAGATTCGCGTCGGCAATCTCATCGAGTGGGACAAGCGCGTCTGGCGCGTTCTCAAGGCGTATCACGTGCATGTGGGCGGCCGCGGCGGCGCCTTCATGCAGGTCGAGATGAAGGATATCGAGGCCGGCACCAAGACGAACCAGCGCTTTCGCACCGAGGACAAGGTCGAGCGGGCCTTCGTCGATCCGCGCGAGATGCAGTACCTCTATCAGGACGGCGACCAGTTCGTGTTCATGGACAAGGAGAATTACGAGCAGCTGTCGCTGTCGGCCGAGTTCCTCGAGGGCCAGGCGGGCTACCTGCTGCCCAACGCCGACGTGCAGATCAACTTCTACAACGGCCGTGCCATCGGCATCGAAATTCCGCCGTCGGTGGTCCTCACGGTGGTGGACACGGAGCCCGGCATCAAGAACGCCACGGCCACCAATACCTTCAAGCCGGCCCGCCTGGAAACCGGCATCACGGTGCAGGTGCCGCCCTTCATCAACAAGGGCGAGAAGATCAAGGTCGACACGAACGAGGGCAAGTACATGGAGCGCGCCTAGGCCGGCGCGCGCAGCCGCTCGAGCGCCGCGCGCAGGCGCTCGAGCGCCTCGCGGTATGCGACGCTGCGGCGCAGATCGCGCCCCCCCTGGCGAAGCATCCGCGAGAGCCGCATGGGCTGCCCGAGCGCCCGCTCGCCGAGCGCCTCGAGCAGCGTTCCCTGGCCCGCCGGGTCGTTGCACAAAAGCACCATGTCGCAGCCGGCCTCCAGGGCCGCCCGCGCGCGCTCGGCGACCCCGCCGGCGCTCGCCGCGCCCGCCATCGAAAGGTCGTCGCTGAAGACGAGCCCCTGGAAGCCGAGCTCGCCGCGCAGGATGTCCTGCAGCCAGCGCCGCGAATAGCCCGCCGGGCGCTCGTCCACCTGCGGATAGACCACGTGGGCCGGCATCACCGCCGCGAGCCCCGCGTCGATGGCCTTGCGAAACGGCAGCAGGTCCTTGCGCGCGATGTCGGCGAGCTTGCGCGGGTCGTGCGGCAGCTCGACATGCGAGTCAGCCTCGGCGTAGCCGTGGCCGGGGAAATGCTTCCCCACCGCCGCCATGCCGGCATCGGCGAATCCCTGCACCAGCGCGGCGCCGAGGGCGCCGACCGCGTTCGGATCGAAATGCAGCGCGCGGTCGCCGATCACGCTGCTCATGCCGTAATCGAGGTCGAGCACCGGCGCGAAGCTGAAGTCGACGCCGTGCGCCGCGAGCTCCGCGCCGGCAAGGTAGGCAACCGCGCGGGCCGTGGCGCGAGCCGCCTCGCGGTCGCGGTCCCACAGCCGTCCGAGCTCGCGCATCGGCGGCAGGGCCGAGAAGCCCTCCCGGAAGCGCTGCACCCGGCCGCCCTCGTGGTCCACGCCGATGGCGAGCGCGGGCTCGCGCAGGCGCTCGAGCTCGGCGGTGAGCGCGGCGAGCTGCTCGGGGCTCTCGTAGTTGCGCGAAAAGAGGATCACGCCGCCCACCGCCGGATGGCGCAGGCGCTCGCGCTCCTCGTCGGTAAGCGTCGTTCCCGCCAAGTCGATCAGCGCCGGACCCGGCGGCAGCCTTACTTTGCGCATTCCAAGATCACCGTCGCCATGGCCACGCCGCGCTCGTCGGTCAGCGAGAGGTGCGAGCGGCCGATTTCGCGCTCGGCGAGCAGCGTTTTCAGCGCGTCGGAGTACTCGAGCACCGGCCTGCCGGAGGGCAGGTTGCGCACCCAGACGCCGTGCCAGTTGGCCGGCGCGCGGATCCCGGTACCCAGCGCCTTGGTGAAGGCTTCCTTGGCGGCGAAGCGCTTCGCGAGGTAGGCCGCCGGCTGGCGGTGCGCGGCGAAGCGTTCCAGCTCGGAGGGACACAGGATGCGGCGGGCGAAGCGATCGCCGTAGCGCCCGAGCGCGCCTTCGATGCGCGCGATCTCGACCACGTCGGTGCCCACGCCGAAGATCATCGCGCGGCGTGCTGCATCAGCCTCTTCATCTCCCGGACGGCCTCGCGCATGCCGACGAAGACGGCGCGCGAGACGATGGCGTGGCCGATGTGCAGCTCGCGCAGGCCGGGCAGGCGCGCCACGGGGAGAACATTGAAATAGTTGAGCGCATGGCCGGCGTTGAACCGCATGCCGAGCGCACGAATGCGCTCGCCGGCCGCCGCGATGCGCTTGAGCTCCTCCATCACCGCCGGGCTCTCGGCGTCGCGGCCCTTGGAATGGAACGCGTGCGCGTACGGGCCGGTGTGCACCTCGCACACCGTGGCGCCGATGCGGCGCGCCGCCTCCACCTGCTCGATCTCGGCGTCGATGAACACCGAGACCACGATGCCGGCGCCGGCGAGCCGCTCCACCACCCCGGCGAGGCGGCGCTCCTGGGCGCGGATGTCGAGGCCGCCTTCGGTGGTGATCTCGTGCCGGCCCTCGGGCACGAGCATCGCCATCTCCGGCTTCAGCCGAGCGGCAATCGCCACCATCTCGTCGGTCGCCGCCATCTCGAGGTTGAGGCGGATGTGGGTCAGCTCGCGCAGCCGGCGCACGTCCTCGTCCTGGATGTGGCGCCGGTCCTCGCGCAGGTGCACGGTGATGCCGTCCGCGCCGCCGAGGTGCGCCTCCACCGCGGCCCACACGGGGTCGGGCTCGTAGGTGCGCCGGGCCTGACGCACGGTCGCCACATGGTCGACGTTGACGCCGAGCTCGATCACAGGTCGGAGAGCTCCCGCAGCACGGTGCGGGTGTGCAGCGCCTGCCCCTGCAGTCGCGCGCCGATGAGGGCCCGCATCAGGCCGCGCGCCTGGTCGCGCGTCTGCGGGTCGCGGTAGTCGTCGGCAGCGACGTCGAGCAGCGTGCGCCCCCGCACGACGAGCCCGCCGCCGGGGCCCGCGCCGCTGGCGAGGCAGGGGCCGCGCTCGGGCTCGTAGACATACAGGCGCTCGGGATCGATCGGCCGGCTCAAGGCGTCGTGCTCCAGCAGCGGAGCATAGCCCAGCTCCGCGAGCAGCCGCTTCTCGAACCAGCGCAGGATCGCGGCTTCGTCGTCGCCGGCGGACAGGCGCTCCAAGGCCCCGGCGTAGCCGTCGAAGAGCGCCTCGTGCGCGTCCTCGCGCGGCAGCAGCCGCAGCAGCAGCTCGTTCAGGTAAAAGCCGCACATGAGGCCGCGTCCGGCGAGCGGATGCAGCGCGCCGCCCCACTCCGCCGAAATCAAGGTGCCGAGCTCCGCCGATGCGCTCCACGCGAAGCGCAGCGGGTGGAAGGCGAGCAGCACGCCGCGCACGGACGAGCGCGGCCGGCGAGCGCCGCGCGCGAGCATCGCCACGCGCCCGAAGCGGCGCGTGAAGGCCTCGACGATGAGGCTCGTCTCCTTGTAAGGGTACGTATGCAGGACGAAGCCGGCCTCGTTGTCCGCGCGCCGTTTCATTCGTAGCCGAGCTGACGCAGGATGCGGGCATCGTCGGTCCAGGCCTTGCGGACCTTGACCCAGGTGCCCAGGTACACCTTGCCCCCGAAGAGCTTCTCCATGTCGCGGCGGGCCGCGCTCGCCATGCGCTTGAGGCGCTCGCCGCCGGCGCCCACGACGATCGCCTTCTGGCTTTCGCGCTCGACGAGGATGGTCGCCTCGATGCGCCGGAGGGCCCCTTCGTGCTTGAAGCTCTCGATCAACACCTCGCAACGATAAGGCATCTCCTCGCCCATTTCGCGGAACAGCTTTTCCCGCAGGAGCTCCGCGGCGAAGAACCGTTCGTCCCGGTCGGTGAGCTGGTCCGGCGGGTACGCCGGGGGGCCTTCGGGCAGCGCCTCGCGCAGCACCTGCAGCAGCTCGTCCAGGTTCCTGCCGGTCTTGGCGCTCACCGGCACGATGGCGCGGAACTCCCGCAGCTTCGCCAGCCGCTCGAGGAAGGGGATGAGGTCCGCGCTCCTGCGCAGCGTGTCGATCTTGTTGACGACCGCGATCACGGTCTGGGCGGCGGGAATGGCCTCGAGCACCGCGCGGTCCTCGGGCCCCAGGCGCAGGGCCTCCACCACGAAGAGCGCGACGTCGGCCTCGCGGGCGGCCTGGCTGGCGCGCCGGTTGAGCCGGCGGTGCAGCACGCTGCGCTGGCGCGCCTGCTGGCCCGGGGCGTCGACGAAGATGTACTGGCAGCCCGGTCGGGTCAGGATTCCGGTGACGAGGTGGCGCGTGGTCTGCGGGCGCGGCGAGACGATCGAAAGCTTCTCCCCCACCAACCGGTTCAGGAGGCTCGATTTGCCGGTGTTCGGACGCCCGGCGATGCCGACCGTGCCGCAGCGCGGCGCTGCTTCGCTCATCGTTCGAGCTTGTCCAGCAAGGCTCTTGCCGCCCGCTGCTCGGCGCGCTGGCGCGAGGTCCCGCTGCCAGTCGCGCTGAGGCGGAGCTCCGGCACCGAGCACTCCACTTCGAAGGACTGGCGATGCGCTTCTCCCTGCACCGAAACCACGCGGTATTGGGGCAGGCGGTGCTGGCGCGCCTGGAGCAGCTCCTGCAGGCGGGTCTTGGCATCCTTCGCCGGGCGCTCCGGGTCCAGGCGCTCGATGAGCGGGCCGAACGCCCGGAGGACCACGGCGCGCGCGGCCGCGTAGCCGCCGTCCAGGAAGACCGCCCCCAGTACCGCCTCCAGGGCATCGGCGAGGATGGAGGGACGGGGCTGCGGGCCCGCGGCGAGCTCGCCCTCGCCGAGCCGCAGGCAGGGCCCGAGCTCGAGCCCCTCGGCAACCTGGGCGAGCGTTTCCTCGCGCACCAGGCTCGCCCTCAGCCGGGTCAGCTTGCCCTCCGGGAGACGCGGGAAGCGCGCGTACAGCTCGTCGGCCACCGCGCACCCGAGGACCCCGTCGCCGAGAAACTCCAGCCGCTCGTTATTGTCGGCGCCGCAGCTGCGGTGCGTCAGGGCCTGCTCGAGCAGCGCCGGCGTGGAGAACCGATGCCCCAGCCGGGTTTCGAGCGCCGTGGTCCGCGCCAAGCGCCCTACTGCCCCCGCGAGCTGGCGGCGAAGTCGATGTACACGCCGACATTGGCGAAGAGCGGAACCTCGCGGCGGTAAGCGAAGGAAATGACCACCTCCCCGCCGTCCTTGGTGATGTCGAGGTCGGAAGCCTTCACGGACTGCACGTCGTCGATGGCCGCGCGCGCCTCGAAGGCGCGCCGGATCTCGGCCGGCGTGCTCGCCTGGCGCTCGCGGGCGATGGACTGGATGGCGCTCCTGGCATTGCTGTATTCGAGGTAGGCCGGCAGCAGGCGCAAGCCAAGCAGCGCCAGCACCACGAGCAGCGCCAGGCCGACGATCAGCCCCCCGAGGCTGATGCCCTGCTCACGGCGGCGGAGGTTTCTCATTGTTTTCTCCCCGGGACGTGCTCAGCGAAAAGCGCCGAAGCGCCCCAGCTCGTTGAGGTTGAGCCAGATGAAGAAGGCCTTGCCCACGATGTTCTCGTCGGGCACGAAGCCCCACACGCGGCTGTCGCTGGAGTTGTCCCTGTTGTCCCCCATGACGAAGTAGTGGCCGGGCGGTACGGTGCAGGCCAGGCCGCTGATATTGTAGTTGCAATTTCCGGCGTGCGGGAACGTGCGCGAGGGCGCCACCAGCGCCGGCGCGTCCTCGTCGATGAGGATCTCGTGCTCCGCGCCATTCAGCGTTTCCACGTAGCGGCGGGAGAACTGCATGCGCTCGCGCGACAGGTAGTCGTCCACCTGGCGCAGCGCCACGGGCTTGCCGTTGATCGTCAAACGCTTGTTGCGGTACTCCACGCGGTCGCCCGGCAAGGCGACGACGCGCTTGATGTAGTCGAGCGACGGGTCGTCGGGGTAGCGGAACACCATCACGTCGCCGCGCTCCGGGCTGCCCAGCTCGAGCACCTTGCGGTTGATGACCGGCAGCCGGATGCCGTAGGTGAATTTGTTCACGAGGATGAAGTCGCCGACCAGCAGCGTCGGCACCATCGAGCTCGACGGAATCTTGAACGGCTCCACCAGGAACGAGCGCAGCACGAATACGATGAGAATCACGGGAAAGAAGCTCACCGAATACTCGACCCACCAGGGCTGCCGTGCGCCGGCGGGCCGGCGCTTGCGCAGCCAGGCGGCCTCCAGCGCCCAGACCGCTCCCGTGACCACGAGCAGGGTCAGCAGGAACGCCGCGAAGCTCAACTGTCGCCCCGCTGCAGGACCGCGAGGAACGCCTCCTGTGGAATCTCGACCGAGCCGACCTGCTTCATGCGTTTCTTCCCTTCCTTTTGCTTTTCCAGCAGCTTGCGCTTGCGCGTGACGTCACCGCCGTAGCATTTTGCCAGCACGTTCTTGCGCAGCGCCTTCACGTTCTCACGTGCCACGATGTGGCCGCCGATGGCCGCCTGGATGGCCACGTCGAACATCTGCCGCGGGATGAGCCCGCGCAGGCGCCCGACCAGGTCGCGCCCGCGCCCCTGGGCGCTCTCCCGATGCACCATGCTGGAGAGCGCATCCACGCGTTCGCCGTTCACCAGGATGTCGAGGCGCACCATGTCGGCGGCGCGATGCTCCTTGAACTCGTAATCGAGCGAGCCGTAGCCGCGCGTCATGGACTTGAGGCGATCGAAGAAGTCGAGCACCACTTCGTTGAGCGGCAGGTCGTAGGAGATCACCACGTGGCGCGCCGAGTAGTGCATGTTCGTCTGCACCCCGCGCTTCTGCGTGCACAGCGTGATCACCGGCCCGACGTAGTCCTGCGGCACGAAGATGCGCGTCGAGATGATGGGCTCCCGGATCTCCTCGATCAGCGTCGGCTCGGGCAGGCGCGAGGGGTTGGAGACCTGCTCCACCGTGCCGTCGCGTAGCAGCACCTCGTACACCACCGAAGGCGCCGTGGTGATGAGGTTCATGTCGTACTCGCGCTCGAGGCGCTCCTGCACGATGTCCATGTGCAGCAGGCCGAGGAAGCCGCAGCGGAAGCCGAAGCCGAGCGCCTGCGAGGTCTCCGGCTCGTAGTGCAGCGAGGCGTCGTTGAGGTGCAGCTTCTCCAGCGCGTCGCGCAGCGCCTCGTACTGGTTGGCCTCCACCGGATAGAGGCCGGCGAAGACCTGCGGCTTCACCTCCTTGAACCCCGGCAGCGGCTTCGCCGCCGGGCGCTCGCCGTGGGTCAGCGTGTCGCCGACCTTGGCCGCGCGCAACTCCTTGATGCCGGCGGTCACGTAGCCCACCTCGCCGGCCGCCAGCGCCTCCTTGGCGCGGCCCTTCGGCGTGAACACGCCGACCTGGTCGCACAGGTAGGTCGCCTGCGTGCTCATGAGCTCGATGCGCTCCTTCGGGCGCAACGTTCCCTCCACCACCCGCACCAGCATGACGACGCCGACATAGTTGTCGAACCAGGAATCGATGATGAGCGCCCGCAGCGGCGCGTCCGGATCGCCGCGGGGCGCGGGCACGCGGCGGATCACGGCCTCCAGGATCTCGCGCACGTTCTCGCCGGTCTTCGCGCTTACGCGCAGGGCGTCCTTCGCGTCGATGCCGATGACGTCCTCGATCTCCTGGATGGCCTTGTCGGGATCGGCCGAGGGCAGATCGATCTTGTTCAGCACGGGGATGACCTCGACCCCCTGCTCGATCGCGGTGTAGCAGTTCGCCACCGTCTGCGCCTCCACCCCCTGCGAGGCGTCGACCACAAGGATCGCGCCCTCGCAGGCGGCGAGCGAGCGGCTCACCTCGTAGGAGAAGTCCACGTGCCCGGGCGTATCGATGAGGTTGAGCAGGTAGCTTTCGCCGTCGAGGGCGCGGTACTCAAGCGCCGCCGTCTGCGCCTTGATGGTGATGCCGCGCTCGCGCTCGAGGTCCATGGAATCGAGCACCTGGGCGGCCATCTCGCGCTCGGCGAGGCCGCCGCACATCTGGATGAAGCGATCGGCGAGCGTCGACTTGCCGTGGTCGATGTGCGCGATGATGGAGAAGTTGCGGATGCGGCTCTGCGGCATATAAAGAAAGAGGGTGCCCCTCGGCACCCTCCTCGGACCGCTATTCTAGCGCAGCCGGGCGATCGCCTCCGGCGTGAGGCGGTGGCGGCAGAGCTCGACGCCGTCCTTCAGCAGCACGGGCACGTCCTCGTCGTAGAGGGACTCCAGCCGCGGATCGGAATCGACGTCGACCTCGGTGAACGGGACGCCGAGGGCGCGCAGCGCCTGCGCCATGTCCTCGCACAGATGGCACCAGGAGCGGCCGACCAGGACGAGCGTGGCGTTCAGCCCTTGTCGGTGAGGCCCGAGATGGTGACGAACGCCATGTTCTCGCCACGGCGCACCTGCAGCGTGAGGACGGCGTTCCTCTCGAGGCCGGCGAGCACCTTGTTGAACTGCTCGACCGATTTCAGCTCGATGTGCTGGCCGCGGTGCACCAGCATGAGCAGCACGTCGCCCTTGCGCACCTCGGCCTTGGCATCGGGCCGCACCTCGGTCACCACGAGGCCGTGGCTGAGGCGCATCTGGCTGCGCTGCTCCGCGGTAAGCTCCGCCACCACGATTCCCAGGCGGTTGGCCGGCGCCTCGGCGAGCGGCTTGGGGCGCGGCGTGTCGCGCGCGGCAACGCGGTCCTCCTGCAGCTCGCCAACGGTGACGTTGAGCTTGCGCGTCTGGCCCTTGCGCCACACCTCGACGCTCGCCTGCGTCCCCGGACGGGTGGACCCCACCATGCGCGGCAGGTCGCTCGAGGAGTCGACGGGGCGCCCCTCGTAGCTCAGGATGATGTCCGTGGCCTCGATGCCGGCCTTGTCGGCGGGGCTGCCCTTCTCGACCGAGTTGACCAGCGCGCCGCGCGGCCGGTCCAGGCCGAAGGACGTGGCGAGGTCGCGCGACACTTCCTGGATCACGACGCCGATGCGGCCCCGGGACACGCGGCCACGCTCGCGCAGCTGCTTCTGGATGTCGAGGGCGACATCGGCGGGAATGGCGAACGACAGGCCCATGAACCCGCCGGTGCGGCTGTAGATCTGCGAGTTGATGCCGACCACCTCACCGCGCATGTTGAACAGCGGCCCCCCGGAATTGCCGGGATTGATCGCCACGTCGGTCTGGATGAAGGGGACGAAATTCTCCTGCGGCAGCGAGCGTCCCTTCGCGCTGACGATGCCTGCCGTGACGGTGTTCTCGAAGCCAAACGGGGAGCCGATCGCCACCACCCACTCTCCGACCCGCAGCTTGTTGGCGTCTCCGAATTTGACCGCCGGCAGGCCGCTGCCCTCGATCTTGATGAGGGCAATGTCGGTGCGCCGGTCGGTGCCGATGACTTTGGCCTTGAATTCCCGCTTGTCGGTGAGGCGCACGTTGATCTCGTCGGCCCCCTCCACCACGTGCGCATTGGTGAGGATGTAGCCGTCGGCGGAGATGAGGAAGCCGGAGCCGAGGGAACGGCTCTCCGGGCGCGGCCCCGGGCCGGGCGCCGGCCCAGGGCCGGGCTGGCGCGGGATGAAACGGCGGAAGAACTCGAGCACTTCCTCGTCTTCCATGCCGGGCACCGGCGGCACGGCGCCCGCCGCGGGCCGGCGAACCGCCTGGGTGGTGCTGATGTTCACGACCGCGTTGCCCTGCTCCTCCACGAGGCGGGTGAAGTCGGGAAGCTCACGCGCCTGCGCCGCCGCGGCGGCGCAGAAGGCAGCCAGCCACAGGGCGGCCAGCGCTCTCGTCAGTTGCAGCATCGTTCTCTCCTGGAACCGATATTTTCTTCTACTGCGGCCGGCGGTACTCGACCGCGTGGGCGAACCGCTGGACGCTCAGCGCCGGTGCTTCGCCCACCACCGTCACGACGTGATTCGCCACTTCTCGCGTATAGATGTGGATCGCCCCCATGCTGGCAAGGCCGGTGTGCACTGGCTCGCGGCCCTGCAGGGGCTCGATGAACACCGACACCGCGGCCAGCCCGTCGGAATAGACCATCTGTCCGACCGGACGGGACTCGCCCAGGCGGCGCTTCAGCTCGGTAACCTTCTGGAACCCCGGCAGGTCGGCCGCGAGCCCCCAGCCCGCGAGCCGCGCCGGCTGCGCGTCGGCGTGCTCCACGCGCCAGGCGCTCGCCGCGTGGCGCGAGCGCACCATGTCCCGCGTGACCTTGCCGATGCTGAGCTGCGTGAAGGTGAACTGCTCCACGCTCTCGCCGGATTCGTCCGTGGTCACGGCGCGCAGCAGCATGCCGGTGCCGACGTCCGCGTAGAGGCGGTAGCCGTAGCGCAGGTTGTCCTTCGGGGTGAGCACCACCGCCTGGCAGTCGAAGCCGGCGATGCGCCGCGTCTCGCCCAGCGTGATGTCGTAGTGGCGGGTAAGCGCCGAGATCTTCTCGGGAAGCAGCGCCGGGAAGCTCCGGTCGGTGCGACGCTCGACCTTCACCACGCGGCTCTCGGGCAGGTAGCAGCGCACCGTGTCGCGCGTGCGCACGATCTCGCGCGGCACGCCGTCCATGACCTCCAGCTTCTCGATGTCGCCTCCGGCGTCCACGAAGCGGGTAATGCGCGAGGTCTCGGTGCGCTTGCCGTTCTGGTAGACGAAGGTTCCGGAATAGGAAAGCTGCTGCGTCGCCTCGTGGATCTTGCGCAGCCAGGTGAGCGTCTCGGGCGACTGGGCTTGAGCGGCGCCGGCGGCCAACGCCAGCACGGCGGCCACGACCATCGTCGTCACTTGCGCGGCTCCTGGGCCTGCTCGGAAACGGTACGCACGTAGGGCGCCACGCCCTGCAGCGACACGCGCGGGGAGAACGCCTGGTGCGCGAGCAGGTAGTCGCTGGTGCCGCTGGGCAACGGTACCGCGGCCGGCGCGGCCGGCGGCAGCGGGGCCTGCGCGAGCGGCGTCCGGACGGGATCCTGCGGCGCGAACGCGAGCCAGCCGACCAGCGCCACGGCGGCGAGGCTTGCGGCGAGCGCGTACCAGCGACGCGGCGGCGCGGGGCGCAGCGCGCGCGGAGCGAGCACCGTGGGCTCGCGCGCCAGCTCGCTCGCGACCCGCGCGGCGAAGCCTTCCGAGAGCAGGCGGCTGCGGCGCAGGGCGTCGCCGATGAGGTGATAGGTGCTCCAGGCGTCGAACGCCTCGCCGCCGCGCCCGAGCGCATCCAGGATCTGGGGGGTGGCCCGCTCGTCGAGCTCGCCGTCCATGAGCGCCGATATGTTCTCTTTCATGCCCCTACCACCTGACCTTTCGCCTACCACCTTCGGTCCTTGCGCGTGTCGAGCAGCGGCCGCAGCTGCTCGGCGATTGCCTCGCGCGCCCGGAAGATCCTGGAGCGCACCGTCCCGATGGGACAGTCCATCACCCGCGCGATGTCCTCGTAGCTCATGCCCTCGATCTCGCGCAGCTGGATCGCGGTGCGCAGTTCCTCTGGCAGCTGCTCGATCGTGGAGTTCACCGTTCGCGCGATCTCGTTGGACAGCAGCACGCTTTCGGGCGTGTTGATGTCGCGCAGCTGCTCGCCCTCCTCGTACCCTTCGGCCTCCTCGGCCTCCACCTCCGTCGAGGTCGGCGCCCGCCGACCCATAGCCATGAGATAGTTCTTGGCCGTATTAATTCCAATCCGATACAGCCACGTGTAAAAGGCGCTGTCGCCACGGAATGCGGGGAGGGCTCGATAGGCCTTGATGAAGGCCTCCTGCGTCACGTCTTCTACCTCGGCCGGGTCGCGGATGAACCGCGACAGCAGCCGGGCCAGCTTGCGCTGGTATTTCTCGACCAGCAGCTCGAAGGCGCGCTTGTCGCCGCTCTGCGCCCGCGCTACGAGCTGACGGTCGATCTCGCGGTCAGACACCGGACCGCTTCCGCACCAGCGCCGTCAGGCCGGCACGGACCCCGCTTCGCAAGGGCTCCCCACCCCGTTCGCAACGCCTATGTGCCACAGACAGACGCACTTGGAAATAGTTCGAGCCCGACCAGGGTTGTCCGCTAGGCCGGCAGTTGCTCCGGAACCACGCCGGGCCAGCGGCCCCAGAGCGCCCAGATGCGCAGGCGCCGGAAATCCTGCGCCGGAAGCATGTCGCAGGTGACGAGAATGGTGCGGCGCCACGCTCCGTCCGCCATCGCCTTCACCGGGATCGCCACCAGCCACCGGCTCACGTAGCGCCGCGCCGAGGCCGGGGCGGTCCGGCGAGCGCCGCCCGCCAGCTCGAGCGTCAGGCCCTGCGCGTCGAGCTCAAGAGCGCGCACCGCGCCCGCCGTGCGCAGCAGACCGCGGCTCCAGGCACTCGCGAAGCCTAGCGCGCCGAGCGCCAACGCGAGCGCCGGCCCTGCGGCGCCCGGCACGACGGCGGCGGCGCACAGCCCCGCCGCGACGTGCAGCCCCGCGATGGCCGCAGCAAGCGGCCGCGAAGGACGCAGCTCCAGGCGCAGTCGGACCGGAGGGCGGCTCACAGCCGCCCGAAGACGAGCGTGCCGTTGGTGCCGCCGAAACCGAACGAGTTGGACAGCGCCACCCGCAGCGGCAGGCGGCGCGCCTCGTTCGGCACATAGTCGAGGTCGCACTGCGGATCCGGCGTGCGCAGATTGATGGTGGGAGGCGAGGTCTGGTCGCGCAGCGCGAGGATGCTGAAGACGGCCTCGACCGCACCCGCCGCGCCCAGCAGGTGCCCGGTCATGGATTTGGTGGAGTTGACCGCCACCTCGCGGGCGCGCGGACCGAGCAGGCGCTTCACCGCGAGGGTCTCGGCGATGTCGCCGAGCGGCGTGGACGTGCCATGGGCATTGATGTAGTCGATCGCGCTCGCGTCGATGCCGGCGTCGCGCACCGCGTTGCGCATGGCGCGGTAGCCGCCGTCACCGTCCTCGGGCGGCGCGGTCATGTGGTGCGCATCGGCCGACACGCCGTAGCCCAGCACCTCGCAATAGACGTGCGCGCCGCGCGCGCGCGCGTGCTCGTATTCCTCCAGCACCAGTGCGCCGGCGCCCTCCCCCAGCACGAAGCCGTCGCGGTCGCGGTCCCACGGCCGGCTGGCGCCGGCGGGATCGTCGTTGCGCGTCGAGAGGGCGCGCGCCGCGGCGAAGCCGCCCACTGCGAGCTCGGTCACCACGGCCTCGGAGCCGCCCGCGATCATCACGTCGACCTCGCCGTGGCGGATGGCCTTCGCCGCCTCGCCGATGCAGTGGGTGGAGGTGGTGCAAGCGGTAACCATGGCGAGATTGGGCCCTTTCGCCCCGATCTCGATCGACAGCAGCCCCGCCGTCATGTTGATGATGCTGCCGGGAATGAAGAACGGGGAGATGCGCCGTGGCCCGCTCGCGGCAAGCTCTGCGTGCGTCGCTTCGATGAGGGGCAGGCCGCCGATGCCCGAGCCGAAGTTGATGCCGATGCGCTCGGCGTTCGCCTCGGTCAGCACGACGCCCGCCTCGCGCCACGCCTGCAGTCCCGCCGCCATGCCGTAGTGGATGAACAGATCCATCCGGCGCGCCTCCTTCGCCGACAGGTACGGCGTGACGTCGAACCCCTTGACCTCGCCGGCGATCTGGCTGGCGAGGCGCGCCGCGTCGAAGCGGGTGATGCGGGTGATTCCGGGGGTCCCGGCGAGCGCGCGGTCCCAGGCTTCGGAGACGGTGTTGCCGATCGGGCTGATGATGCCCAGCCCGGTGACGACGACGCGACGGCGGGTCACTTAGGACTTCGAATGCGCCTTGATGTAGTCGATGGCCTGCTGCACCGTGGTGATCTTCTCGGCCTCTTCGTCCGGAATCTCGGTCTCGAACTCCTCCTCCAGCGCCATCACCAGCTCCACGGTATCGAGCGAGTCCGCGCCCAGGTCGTCGACGAACGAGGATTCGTTCTTGATCTCCGCTTCGTTGACGCCGAGCTGCTCGGCGATGATTTTCTTCACGCGTTGTTCGATGTTTTCCATGCGCTGCTCCTTCCCGAAGAGGGGGCGTATTTTACGACATATACATCCCGCCGTTGACGTGCAGGACGGTGCCGGTGACGTACCCGCCGCCCGGCGAAACGAGGTAGAGCACCGCCGCGGCGACGTCCTGCGGCGCGCCCAGGCGCCCGAGCGGAATCTGCGCGAGCAGCGCGCTGCGCTGCGCCTCGGACAGCGTGCGCGTCATGTCGGTGTCGATGAAGCCCGGTGCGACGCAGTTCACCGTGACGTTGCGGCTGCCGAGCTCGCGGGCGAGCGAGCGCGTCATGCCGGCCACCGCGGCCTTGGCCGCGGCGTAGTTCGCCTGACCGGCGTTGCCCGCCGCGCCAACCACCGAGGTGATGTTGACGATGCGGCCCCAGCGCGCCTTCATCATCCCGCGCATCACCGCGCGCGAGAGCCGGAACACGGCGCGCAGGTTGGTCTCCATCACCGCGTCCCAGTCGGCGTCCTTCATGCGCAGGGCGAGCGTATCGCGCGTGATGCCGGCATTGTTCACCAGGATCGCGACGTCGCCCAGCTCCTTCGCGACCGAGTCCACGAGCGCGTCGCACTGCGCCGCGTCGCGCACGTCGAGCACGCGCCCGAGCCCGGGCACGCGCTGCGCGCCCGCTTCGCTCGTTGCCGTGCCCACCACGGTGGCGCCCTGCGCGGCGAGCGCTTCGGCGATGGCATGGCCGATGCCGCGCGAGGCGCCCGTCACGAGCGCGACCTTGCCGGCTAGCACGCGAGCGCCTGCTCGAGCGAGGCGCGGTCGGCGATCGCGACGACCTCGAGCTGCGGGTCGATGCGCTTGGCGAGACCGGCGAGGACCTTGCCGGGGCCACACTCCACGAGGCGGGTCACGCCCTGCGCGCGCATGCGGCGCACGATCTCCACCCAGCGCACCGGCGCGGCGGCCTGCCGCACGAGCGCATCGCGCAGCGCCTGCGGCTCGCGCACCTCGGCCACGTCGACGTTGTTGATCACCGGGATCTGCGGCGGGCGCAGCGTCACGCCCGCGAGCACCTGCGAAAGTCGCGCCGCCGCCGGGCGCATGAGCGTGGAATGGAACGGCGCGCTCACCGGCAGCGGCAGCGCGCGGCGTGCGCCGCGCGCCTTGCACGCCTCGATGGCGCGGGCCACCGCGCCTTTCTCGCCCGCCACGACCACCTGCCCCGGGGCGTTGAAATTGACCGCCTGCACCTCGCCTCCCGCCTCGGCGCAGGCGGCGATCACCTGCGCGTCGTCCAGGTTCAGGATCGCCGCCATCGCCCCCTCGCCTTCCGGGACCGCTTCCTGCATCGCCTGCGCGCGAAAGCGCACCAGCCCCAGCGCATCGTTCAGGTCGAGCGCGCCCGCGGCCACCAATGCCGTGTATTCGCCCAGGCTGTGGCCTGCCATCACCACGGGCTCGGCGCCGCCGAGGGCGCGCCAGGCGCGATACGCGGCGATGCCCGCCGCCAGCATGGCCGGCTGCGTGTTGACGGTGAGGTTGAGCTGCTCGGCGGGACCCTCGTCGAGCAGGCGCACGAACTCGGCGCCGAGCGCCTGCGCTGCCGCCTCCCGCACAGCCGCGACCTCGGGCAGCCCGGCGTAGGCGGCGAGCATGCCCACCGCCTGCGACCCCTGGCCCGGAAACACCACCGCAAGCTT
>DATLGR010000153.1:0-6790 GCA_035540415.1 Burkholderiales bacterium
CCTACCCTGATCGCCGCCGCGCTTACCGCCCTGCTCGCCTTTGCCGCCGCGTGCGAGCCCGAACGGCAGGCCGTTCCCGACCCCGCGCAGCCCCCCAAGCCGCGCCTCACGAGCCCCGCGGCAGATAGAGGCTGAACACGCTGCCCGCACCGGGGCGCGAGTCGACCTCGATGCGCCCGCCGTGCGCCTCGGCGATGCTCTTGGCGATGAACAGGCCCAGGCCCGTGCCCTGGTGCGCGGTGCCCTGCGCCTGCCAGTAGCGCCCGAAAATCAGCGGCAGCTCGTCCTCGGGAATGCCCGGACCCCAGTCGCGCACCACGAGCCGCACCCGCCCCGGCTCCGGGTGCAGCTCGAGCTGCACCGCGGCGCCTTCCGGCGAAAACTTCACCGCGTTGCCCAGAAGGTTGGCGAGCGCCTGCGCGAGCCGGCCCCGGTCGCAATCGAGCTCGTGCCGGCCGGGGGGAACGGCGCGCACCAGGCGCACGCCTTTCGCCTGCGCCGCCGCCTCGGTTTCGCGCAGCGCATCGTTGAGGATCTCGCCGAGGTCGTGGCGCGCGATCTCGAGGCGAAACTGCCCTTTCTCGATGCGCACGGCGTCGAGGAGGTCTTCGATGAGGCGGCTCATCTGGCGGCCGGAGCGCTCCACCCCGCCGGCGATCTCGCGCGGCTCGCCGCTCGTCGCCTGCTTGAGATATTCCGCGCCGAGCAGGATCGCCGAGAGCGGCGAGCGCAGGTCGTGCGACACCACCGCGAGCACGTCCTCGCGCGCGCGCTTGGCGAGCACCGTCTCCTCGTGCTCCAGGCGCAGGTCGCGGTAGGCGTCGCGCAGCCGCGCGACGATGTCGGCGATGAGCAGGCCCACCAGGCCGTGCACGACGATATAGATGGCGCTGGTCCACGAGTTGAATGCCGCGTACAGCGGCTCGGTGAAGAGGTAATCGATGCCGACGGCGGTGATGGCGGTGTCGAGCAGCGCCGGCCCGCGGCCGCCATAGATCGCCGACAACACCACCGAGGCGAGCGCCAGCGACGAAATGTCGGCCTTTTCCAGGCCGCGAAAGAGCGTAGCCAGCAGAAGCGAGGCTGCCGCCAGCAGCACGGCCACGCCGTAGCGCAACGCCACCGAGCGCTCGGCGCGGACGAACCGCTCCCAGAACCTGGCGCGCCGGTCCACGCGCTAGGCGCGCTTTTTCCCGGCCTTCTTCGGCGGCGGCTTGGGCCCGGGTTCCCGGACCGGGGGGCCCTTCTTGCCTTTCGCTTTCTTCATCGGGCCTTCACCTTCTCCATCAGGGCGCCGAACAGGTCCACCGGCACCGGGAATACGATCGTCGAGACGCGCTCGTTCGCGATCTGGGTCAGGGTCTGCAGGTAGCGAAGCTGCATCGCCTCGGAGCGCTTGGCGAGCATCTCGGCGGCTTCCAGCAGCTTCTCGGCCGCCTGGTACTCGCCCTCGGCGTGGATCACCTTCGCGCGCCGCTCGCGCTCGGCCTCGGCCTGCCGGGCAATGGCGCGCACCATGCTTTCGTTGAGGTCGACGTGCTTGATCTCGACGTTGGAGACCTTGATGCCCCAGGCGTCGGTCTGGGTGTCGAGCACCTCCTGGATGTCTCGGTTGAGCTTCTCGCGCTCGGCGAGCATCTCGTCCAGGTCGTGCTTGCCCAGCACCGCGCGCAGCGTGGTCTGGGCGAGCTGGCTGGTCGCCTCGATGAAGTTGGCCACCTGGATGATGGCGAGCTGCGGATCCACGACGCGAAAGTACACCACCGCGTTGACCTTCACCGACACGTTGTCGCGGGAGATGACGTCCTGCGAGGGCACGTCGAACACCCGGATGCGCAGGTCCACGCGCACCATCTGCTGCACCAGCGGCACCACGATGATGAGGCCCGGACCCTTCACGCTGTGGAAGCGCCCGAGGAAGAAGATCACGCCGCGCTCGTACTCGCGCAGAATCCGCACCGAGGCCGCAATCAGGACCAGCACCAGGACCAGCGCACCCGCCGCGAACGTCATCTCATTCTCCTTCGGTGTCGACTTCCAGGACGAGGCCGCGCATGCCCTTCACGCGCAGCCGCTGGCCGCTGCGCACGGGACGCGCCGAGCGCACGCGCCAGCGTTCGCCCTGCACCCGCGCCCAGCCCTCCGCGTCGAAATCCTCCAGCGCCACGCCGGCGGCGCCGAGCAGCTGCTCGCGGCCGCTCACCACCGCGCGCTTGCGGTTGCGCGCCATCATGCCGACCACGAGGACCAGAAAGCCGGCGCTCGCCACGGCCACGCCGGCGATGAGCGCATAGGGGATCTCGAAGCCCGGCAGCGCGGTGTCCTCGATCAGCATGATCGAGCCCAGCACGAACGCCACCAGCCCGCCGACGCCGAGCGCGCCGAACGAGGGCAGGAACGCCTCGGCGATCATGAACGCGATACCCAGCGCGATGAGCGCGAGCCCCGCATAGTTCACCGGCAGCAGGTGCAGCGCGTACAGCGCGAGCAGGAGCGAGATCGCGCCGATGACCCCGGGCACCAGGATGCCCGGGTTCATGAACTCGAAGATGAGCGCGTAGATCCCCACCAGGATGAGGAGGTAGGCCACGCTGGGGTTGGTGATGACGGCGAGCACGCGCGTGCGCCAGTCGATCTCCACCTCGCGCCACTCGGCGCCCGCGGTCTGCAGCTTGTGCTTGCCGACGGTGCGCCCGTCGAGCGCCTTCAGCAGCGACGGCAGGTCGCTCGCCACGACCTCGATGACCTTCAACTTGCGCGCCTCGGGCGCCGACAGGCTCACGCCCTCGCGCACCGCGCGCTCGGCCCAGTCGGCGTTGCGCCCGCGCATCTCGGCGAGCCCGCGGATGTAGGCGACCGCATCGTTCACCACCTTGCGCGTCATCGCGTCGGGTCCCGTATCCTCGCCCTTCTTGCCCTCGCGCGGGGCGGGCGCCCCGCCGCCGATGGCCACCGGCGAGGCGGCGCCGAGGTTGGTGCCGGGCGCCATCGCCGCCACGTGCGTCGCATACATGATGAAGGTGCCGGCGCTCGCGGCGCGCGCGCCGCTCGGCGCCACGAACCCGGCGATCGGCACCGGCGAGGCGAGGATGGCCTTGATGATTTCGCGCATCGAGGTGTCCAGTCCGCCGGGCGTATCGATGCGCAGGATGACGAGCTCGGCGCCCTCGGCGGCTGCGCGCTCGATGCTGCGGCGCACGAAATGCGCGCTCGCGGGCCCGACTGCGCCTTCGAGCGGCACCACCACGACCGGCGCGGCGGCCAGCGCGCTCGTCCACGCGGCGAGGGCGAACAGGACGAGGCGGAGCAGGCGCATGCCCCGACTATAGCTCGCCGGGCGGCCCTTAAGGTGCGGTTAAGTCTTGCGCGGGCACACTTGGCCTCAAGCGGAGTCGCCGGTTCGCCGCCGTTTTCCACTGCGTCTCCAGGGTTGGATAGCAGAGCGGTTAATGAGGCACGCGGCGCACCGGCGACCACCGCCCCCTGGCCTGCACGGCCGAACCGTTCCGAGCGAACCCTCGCCTTTCGCGCACCCTCGCCTTTTCGCGCACCCTGTTGGAGCGTCCCATGCACCTCACGCGATCCCTCACCCTGCGGCTGCTCAAGCGCCAGGAGTGGAGCGCGCGGCGCGCGCCCCGGCCCCCGCGCCGGCGAAGCCGCCCGAAGCTGCGCCCGGCCGCGGCCTGGAGCGCCGCCGCCCGCACCTGAGCTTGCAGCGCCGCGGCGCGCATTTTCTCCTGGCGGCCGCGCTCGCGTCGGCCTGCGCGATCGTCCAGGCCGACGAGATCGTCCTTCGCAACGGCGACCGCATCACCGGCGAGGCGGTCGCGAAGAGCGCCGACCGGCTCGTGGTGCGCACCGGGTACGCGGGCGAGATTTCCATCGCGTGGCGCGAGATCGTTTCCATCACCACGCGCGCGCCGGTGGAGCTCGTGCTCGAAGGCGAGCCCGCGTTGGTGCGCGGGCAGCTGGTGCCGGCGCCGGCCGGCCGCTTCGCCGTCGAGACCGCCGAGGCGCGGCGCATCGAGGCGCCCCTCGACGCGGTCGCGTTCCTCAATCCGAAGCCCTACGAGGCGGGCACCGGCATCGCCTACACCGGCCGCGCGGCCCTCGCCGCCGCGGTGTCGAGCGGCAACGTCGACAGCCGCCATGTGCACGGCCGCGCCGAGCTCGAGGCGAGGGCACGCGAGCATCGCACGCGGGTCTCGGCCCGGATCGAGCAGCGCGCCGAGGAGGGCGAGGAGTCCGCCGTGGGCTGGCTCACCAACACGAGCCACGACCGCTTCCTCGACCCCCGGCGCTTCGTCTACGCGCGCGGTGCGCTCGAGCACGATCGCGCGAAGGACCTGCGCCGCCGCGCCGCCGGAGGTGCCGGCTACGGCGTGCAGCTCGCGGACGGGCCGCGCGCCCGCCTCTCGCTGCGCGGCGGACTCGACTACGTGGTCGAGTCCCGCTACGACGCCGCGGGCGAGCGCTACCCGGCGCTCGGCTGGGGCCTCGAGGCCGCCGCGACGCCATGGGGCCCGCGCCTGGAGCTCTTCCACGAGCATTACGGGCTGCGCAACCTCGAACGCGATGCCGTTGTGCTGCGCTCGAAGAGCGGCCTGCGCGTGCCGCTCGTGACCGGGATGAGCGCGACCGGACAGCTCAACGTCGACTGGGAGAGCCGTCCGCCGCCCGGGCGCGCGTCGACCGATACGACGCTTCTCTTCGGCGTCGACTATGCGTGGTGAGGCGTTAAGCGGCGCTTAAGCCTGGCGCGCCTAGGCTGGTGGCGTCCCGATCGACAACGAGGAGCACTTCATGGCTCAGACCTTCAGAGACCGCTGGGAAGACTGGCGTCCGACCAAGACGCAGGCCGCGTGGTTCGGCGTTGGCTGCATCGCCGCCACGCTCATCGCCGGGTTCGGCTTCGGCGGCTGGGTGACCGGCGGCACCGCGGAGCAGCGGATCTCCGAAGCGGCGTCGAACGCCCGCTACGAGCTCGCCGCGGCGGTGTGCGTCGAGGAGTTCATGCGCGCCGACAACGCCGGCCAGCGCCTCGCCAAGCTGCACGACCTGGGCTGGTGGGAGCGCAGCGAGCTGGTCGCCAAAGGCGGCTGGGCCACCATGCCCGACCGCCAGGAGCCGAACAGCACCGTAGCGTCGATGTGCGCCGCGACGCTGTCGGAGAAGAAGATCTAGCGTCGCGCCTTACAGGGGGAGCTGCAATTCCGGCAGCTCCCCGACTTCGACCTCCGCGCGCGGGAAGGCGCGCAGGTCCTTGGTGATCGCGGCGCGCAGGTAGGAGTCCACCCACCAGAACACGTCCTCGCGCCGGATGGCGCGGCGGATCCGCCGCATGCGCGCGAAGCGCTCGTCCGCCGGCATGGCGCAGGCCGTGCGGATCGCCTCGGCCACGCCTTCCACGTCGTAGGGGTTCACGAGCAGCGCGTCGGGCGCGAGCTGTGCCGCGGCGCCGGCGAACTCCGACAGGATGAGCACGCAGTCCTCCTCGATGCTGCACGCGCAGTACTCCTTGGCCACCAGGTTCATGCCGTCCTTGAGCGGCGTCACCAGCGCGATGTCCGCGGCGCGGTAATACGCGAGCAGCTCCATGCGCGAGAGGTTGCGGTACTCGTACCACACCGGCACCCAGCCGCCCGGGCGCGCGTAGGCGCCGTTGATCTTGCCCACGAGCTGCTCGATCTGCGTCTTCAGGCGGCCGTACTGCGCGATGCCCTCGCGGCTGGGAACCACCACCTGCATGAGCGAGACGCGCCCGCGCATCTCGGGGTAGCGCGCGAGCAGGTGCTGGAACGCGGCGAGGCGCAGCGGAATGCCCTTGGTGTAATCCAGCCGGTCGATGCCCAGCACCAGCTTGCGGTTGGGCAGCAGGCGGTGCAGCTCCTGCGCCTTGGCGGCCACGTCGGCCGCCGCGGCCCGGCGCATGAAGGCGTTGAAGTCAATGCTGATCGGAAAGTCGCCGGTGCGCGCCGCGGGCACCGGCTGCGGCTGCACCGCCTGCACGCAGGCGAGGAAGTTGCGCCGGTCGCGCGCGGTCTGGAAGCCGATGAGGTCGTAGCGCAGCAACGCCTGCAGCAGCGGCCGGCGCCAGGGCAGCTTGACGAAAATGTCCGGCGAGGGAAACGGGATATGCAGGAAGAATCCGACACGCGCGCGCGAGCCGAGCAGGCGCAGCTCGGCGGCGACGTTCATGAGATGGTAGTCGTGCACCCAGACGAACGAGCCGGGCTCGGTGCGGGCATGCACGGCGCGCGCATAGCGGCGGTTGACCGCGCAGTAGGTGCGCCAGTAGTCGGCCTCGAAGCGGCAAAACGGCAGCAGATCGTGGAACAGCGGCCACACGATCTCGTTCGAGAACCCGAAGTAGAAGTCGCGCACTTCGTCCTCGGACAGCGGCACGCCGACGAGGTCGTAGCCTGCCTCGCGCCCGCCGCTCTTCAGCGCGCCGGCGAACTGGCCGAGCGGCCCGGGCGCGCCGGGCCAGCCCACCCACGTGCCGCCGCGGTTGCGCAGCACCGGCAGCAGCGCGGTGACCAGGCCGCCGCTCGCCGGCTCCGCGCGCCAGCCGCCGCCGCCCGCGCGCGAGAAGCTGAACGGCAGGCGGTTCGACACCACGATGAAGCGGCCGCTGCGGCGGCCGCTTCGGGCGGCGCTCAGTGGGCGACGCGGTCGCGCCATCGCTGCAGGAATCCGGCGAGCTCGCGCGGCGGGCGCAACCAGGCGGCCGCGTGCGTCGCGCGCACCGCCGGACGCACCAGCACACCCAGCCCGCGCCCCTCAATGG
>DATLGR010000154.1:0-6231 GCA_035540415.1 Burkholderiales bacterium
GCACGGCGATGTGCCGCAGGCCCCGGCGCGCGTACGCGTCACCGCGCGCCTGGACCGCGCCGGCCAGGCGGTGCTCGTGGCATTACCCGACAAGGAGACCACCGACATGGCAGAAGACCGCCAGCTGCGCGAATTCACCTGCGACCCGAAGTTCCGCAAGATCCTGGTCACCGACGGCAAGACGGCCGTGGGGCAGGCGCTGGTGCGCGGTTTGGCAGCCGCCGGCGCGGACCTCCTCTGGGTCGGCTATTCGGAGCCGTGGAAACGATTCCCGGGCTTCGACGAGCTCAAGGCGCTGCCGCAAGTCACCCTGGTGCCGCTCGATGTCACCGATTCCAAGAACGTGCGCGAGCTCGCCGCCGAAATCGGCGGCAAGGTGGACATCCTGATCAACAACGCCGAAGTGCACCGCACGCATGGCATCTCGGGCCGCTACGGCGTGGAGACCGCGCGCGCCGAGATGGACGTCAACTACTTCGGACTGCTGCGGCTCGCGCAGGAATTCGGCCCCGCCCTGCGCTCCCGGGGCGCCGACGGCCTTGCCAGCGCCGTGGCGTGGGTGAACCTGCTCTCGATCTATGCACTCGCCAACTTCCCCCCGCACGGCACCTTCTCGGCTTCGAAGGCCGCCGCGCATTCGCTCGCGCAGTGCCTTCGCGCCGAGATGCGCCCGGCGGGCGTGCGCGTGGTCAACGTGTTCCCCGGCCCGATCGACGACGAGTGGAACCAGCTGCTGCCGCCGCCCAAGGTCGCGCCGCGGGCGCTGGCGGGCGCGATCGTCAGCGCGCTGCGCGAAGGGATCGAGGACGTCTACCCCGGGGACGTGGCGCAGGAGTGGCTCGCCCGCTGGCGCGATAATCCGAAGGCACTGGAACGCGAGCTTTCGGCATGAGCATCCTCTTGGAGCTGGCGAAGGGCCTGCAGGCGGGGCGCATCCGCGTCGTCGACCTTACGCAGACCCTGTCGCCCGAGTTTCCCCATATCTCCCTGCCGCCCGAAATGGGCCAGGCGTGGCCGTTCCGCATCGAGGAGGTGTCGCGCTACGACGACCGCGGGCCCGCGTGGTACTGGAACAACTTCTCCTGCGGCGAGCACACCGGCACCCATTTCGATGCCCCGATCCACTGGGTGTCCGGCAAGGATCTGCCGCACAACGCCACCGACAGCATTCCCCCGGAGCGCTTCATCGGGCCGGCCGCGGTGCTCGACTGCAGCGCCGAGGCGGCGAAAGACGCCGACTTCCTCCTCACCGCGGACTGGATCAGGCGCTGGGAGGAGCGCCATGGGCGCATTCCGCCGAAGGCCTGGGTGCTGATGCGCACCGACTGGTCCAAGCGCCAGGACCCGGCCGAGTACCAGAACTACGACGAGACCGGCCAGCACACGCCGGGGCCGGACCCCGAGGCGGTCAGGTTCCTCGTGAACGAGCGCGATGTGCTCGGCTTCGGCACCGAGTCCATCGGCACCGACGCGGGCCAGGCCTACCACCTGCGCCCGCCCTATCCTTGCCACTACTTCATGCACGGCGCCGGCCGCTACGGCCTGCAGTGCCTCACCAACCTCGACCTGCTGCCCGCCACCGGATCCCTGGTGATCGCCGGGCCGCTCAAGATCCGCAACGGCAGCGGCAGCCCGCTGCGCGTGCTCGCCCTCGTGGAGGAACCGCAATGAGCAAGTACAAGATCTGGTTTCAGGGCGGCACCGACCGGGCGCTGATGGGCCCCTATATCGCCCGGGTGGAGCCGCACTTTCGCGCCATCCTCGAGCCGGAATTCGATTTCAGCTTCAACACCACGACCCCGCCGATCACCACGACCCATGCGCTGACGGAATTCCGTGCGGCGCGCAACTTTATCCGCAACGCGATCGAAGCGGAGCGTCAGGGCTACGACGCCGTGGCGATCACGCATTTCCAGGATGCGGGCCTGATGGAAGCGAAGGCGTCGGTCGCCATCCCCGTGCTCGGGCTGGGCGAGACGACGCTGCTGCACGCGTGCACGCTCGGGCGCAAGCTCGGGCTCGTAACCATCAATCCCGCCTTCATCCCGTGGCACGAGGACCAGGTGATCCTGTACGGGCTCGGGCAGCGCGTGGTCGGCGTGCGCGCGGTGGACGCGAAGGTGAGCGACTTCATCGATTCGTTCGCGCGCCGCGATGCCTACGACGCCCTTTACCCCAAATGGGAGCGCGAGTGCCGGGCGCTCCTCACCGCCGGCGCGGACGTCATCATCCCGGCGGGCGGGCTGCCGATGATGCTGTTCGGCTCGGAGCCGAACGCGAGCATCGACGGCGCCCCCATCGTGAACGGCATGACGCTCATCGCCAAGACCGCCGAGATGATGATCAAGCTGCGCCGGCTGGGCGCCGGGGCGGTGAGCCGCCGCTCGAACTTCGCCATGCCGCCGGAGAAGGCGGTGCGCGAGTTCCTCGAGTGAAGCCCGAGGAAACGGTCCGCGCGTATCTGGACGCCATGGAGCGGCGCGATCTCGCCGCCGCGAAGGCGCTGCTTGCTCCCGGATTCTCCATGGTGTTCCCGGGCGGCCGGCGGTTCGGGTCGCTCGAGGCCCTGGTGGACGCCGCGAGGGGCCGCTACCGCAGCGCCCGCAAGGCTTACGAGCGCTTCGACGCGCTGGGCGAGGCGGTGTATTGCTTCGGCACCCTGCATGGCGAGCTGCTCGACGGCACGCCCTATTCCGATATCCGCTTCATCGACCGGTTCACCGTCAAGGACGGCAAGCTCGTCGACCAGCGGGTGTGGAACGACATGGCCGAAGTGCTCGGCGCGCGCCTCAAACCATTGTAGGAAGGCCGCCATGCCAACCGAAGCGAAATGGGATCTCCTCATCAAGAACGTCCGGGTCGTGCGCCCGCAGGCCGACGCGGTTCACGAAGCCGACATCGCGATCGCCGGCGAGCGCTTCGCCGCGGTGTCGCCGTCCCTGGACGCGCGCCGCGCGAAGCGCGTGTACGACGGCAAGGGCTGGCTCGCCTTTCCCGGCGTGGTGGACGCGCACATGCATACCGGCATCTACTCGCCGCTCGCCGAGGATGCGGCGAGCGAAAGCCGCGCGGCGGCACAGGGCGGCGTCACCAGCAGCCTCAATTACTTCCGCACCGGCCAGTACTACCTCAACAAGGGCGGCACCTACCGGGAATTCTTCCCGGAGGTGCTGGAGCGCTCCGCGGGGCGCTTCCACGTCGACTACGGCTTTCACCTCGCGCCCATGGACGCCACGCACATCGCCGAGATCGAGTCGCTGATCGAGAAGCACGGCGTGTGCTCGTTCAAGATCTTCATGTTCTACGGCTCGCACGGGCTGCACGGGCGCTCCGACAGCCAGCGTGACTTCCTCATGATCGGGCCGGACCAGCGCTACGACTACGCGCATTTCGAGTTCATCATGCGCGGCGTGCAGGCCGCGCGCGAGCGCTTCCGCGACAAGGCGGCGCAGATCAGCCTGTCCCTGCACTGCGAGACCGCGGAAATCATGACCGCGTACACCCGGATGGTGGAGGCCGACGCCACGCTCGAGGGCCTCGCCGCCTACCACGCCTCGCGCCCGCCGCATTCCGAGGGGCTCGCGGTGTTCATCGCGGCCTACCTCGCCGACGAGACCGCGCTGCCCAACATCAACCTCCTGCACCTCTCCTCGCGCAAGGCGCTCACCGCGGCGCTGCAGATGCAGCAGCTTTTTCCGCACATCGACTTCCGGCGCGAGGTCACCATCGGGCACCTCATGCTGGACGTGACTTCCAGCGCCGGCGTGCTGGCGAAGGTCAACCCGCCGATCCGGCCGCGCGAGGACGTGGAGTTCCTGTGGGAGAAGCTCGCCGAGGGCAAGGTGGACTGGGTGGTCAGCGATCACGCCTGCTGCCGCCACGAGACCAAGGCGGCGAAAAGCGCCTTCGGCAACGTCTGGCTCGCGAAGGCCGGCTTCGGCGGCACCGAGTACCTGCTGCCCGCGCTGGTGTCTGAAGGCTCGAGGCGGGGCCTCGCATTGAATCGGATCGCGGCGTTGACCAGCTGGAACCCGGCGCGGCGCTTCGGGCTGAACGCGAAGGGCGACATCGCGGTGGGGCTCGATGCCGATCTCGCGCTGGTCGATCCGAACGCCGCCTGGACCATCCGCGCGCGCGACTCCGAGTCCACGCAGGGCTATACGCCCTTCGAAGGGCTCGAGCTCTCCGCGCGCGTCAAGGCGACCTTCCTGCGCGGCGAGCTGGTCTGCGAAGACGGCAACGTCCTCGGCAAGCCCCGCGGCCGCTACCTTCACCGTCCCACCATGCTATAAGCGACCGCTATGGATCTCGAACTCAGGGGAAAGTCGGTCCTCGTGACCGGGGGCTCCAAGGGCATCGGGCTCGCGTGCGCGAGGAGCTTTGTCGCCGAAGGATGCCGCGTGCACCTCGCGGCGCGCAATCGCGAGCGGCTCGAGGAGGCGCGGCGCGCGCTCGGCGCCGCGGCGACAGCGCACCCGGTCGACCTGCGCGACGCGGCGGCGCTGCAGAAGCTGGCCGCCGAGTGCGGAGAGGTCGACATCCTCGTGAACAATGCCGGCGACATCCCCGGCGGAACGCTCGAGTCGCTGGGCGACGCGGCCTGGCGTCTTGCCTGGGAGCTCAAGGTCTTCGCCTACATCAACCTCTCGCGGGAGCTTTTCGGCCGCATGCAACGGCGCGGCGGGGGGGTGATCGTCAATGTGATCGGCATGGCGGCCGAGCACCCGAGCTTCGAATACATCTGCGGCGCGACGGCGAACGCCGGCCTCGCCGCCTTCACCCGGGCGCTCGGCAAGAACGCCCGCGAGACGGGCGTGCGCGTGCTCGGCGTGCATCCGCCCTCCACCCGCACCGACCGCATCGTCACCCTGATGAAGGCCGCGGCCAAAGCCCGCTTCGGCGACGAGAGCCGCTACCCCGAGCTCATCGGGAACGTGATCGAGCCCGAGCAGGTGGCCGACACCGTGGTGTTCCTCGCCTCGGCCCGGGCGGGGCAGCTCTCGGGCGTGGTGCTGAACCTGGGGACCTGAGGAGACCGCCATGCCGCATGCGACTACGGACGACGGCGTCAAGCTTTACTACGAGGAAACCGGCAGCGGCGCCCCGCTCGTGTTCGTGCACGAGTACGCCGGAGACTACCGCAGCTGGGAACCGCAGATGCGCTTTTTCGGGCGTTACTACCGCTGCGTCGCTTTCAATGCCCGCGGCTTTCCGCCCTCGGAGGTGCCCGAGGATCCGCAAAGGTATTCGCAGGCTCGCGCGCGCGACGACATCCGTTCCCTGCTCGACCATCTCGGGGTCGACCGCGCGCATGTCTGCGGCCTGTCCATGGGCGGTTTCGCCGCTTTGCACTTCGCCATCGCCTATGGCGAGCGGGCTCGATCGGTGCTGGTTGGCGGCTGTGGCTACGGCGCCGAGCCTGCCAAGCGCGAGCAGTTCCGCGAGGAGACGAACGCCACCGCCGCCCAGCTCGAGAAGCTCGGCATGCCGGAGGTCTCCAAGCGCTATGCGCTCGGGCCGACGCGGGTGCAGTTCCAGAACAAAAGCCCCCGCGGGTGGCAGGAATTCGCCCGGCAGCTCGCCGAGCACTCCACCGTGGGCTCGGCGCTCACCATGCGCGGCGTGCAGGGCCGGCGCCCGTCGCTTTGGGAGCTGGTCGACGACATGAGGACGATCCGCGTTCCGACGCTGATCGTGACCGGGGACGAGGACGACCCGTGCCTGGAGCCCGCGTTGCTGATGAAGCGCACCATCCCGACCGCGGGCCTGGCGGTGATGCCCTGCGCCGGGCACACGGTGAACCTCGAGGACCCCGAAGAGTTCAATCGAATCCTCTTCCAGTTCCTCGCCGCCGTGGACATCGGAGCGTGGCGCGCGCGCGATCCGCGGTCCACGAGCGGCGGCATCCTCGGCATGGCGAAGAGGTGAGTCGCCTCGCCGGGCGCAATGCCGCGCTCGGCGCCTTCGTGCACCTGGCGGACGAGCCTCCAGGCGACAGCCTCACGATCGCGGTCAAGGACAACATCGACGTGGCCGGGCTTCCGAGCGCGGCCGGCCTCGCCGCCTGGCGCGGCCGGCTCGCGTCGAAGGACGCCGCGTGCGTGGCGCGACTGCGCGCCGCCGGAGCATCGATCGTCGGCAAGACCCTCATGGACGAGGCCGCGTTCGGCGCGCTCGGGGACAACCCCTGGTTCGGGCGCTGCCACAATCCCCGGCGCCACGGCTATACCG
>DATLGR010000155.1:0-3113 GCA_035540415.1 Burkholderiales bacterium
CAGCCATGACCGGGCTCGCGGGGATCCTCCTCGCCCTCGCGGCGCTCATCTATCTCGCCTACCGCGGCATCAGCGTGCTGGTGCTCGCGCCCCTCACCGCGCTGATCGCGGTGCTGGCGAGCGGCGCGCCGCTGCTCGCGAGCTACACCCAGGTGTTCATGCCGGCGCTGGGCGGCTTCGTGATCCTGTACTTCCCGCTGTTCCTGCTGGGCGCGATCTTCGGCAAGCTGATGGAGGTGACGGGCGCGGCGCGCGTGATCGGCGCGGGCCTCGCCGCGCGCCTGGGCGCGCGCCACGCGATCCTCGCCATCGTGCTCGCCTGCGCGCTGCTCACCTACGGCGGGGTATCCCTCTTCGTGGTGGCGTTCGCCGTCTATCCGGTGGCGGCGGCGCTGTTCCAGCAGGCCGACCTGCCGCGGCGGCTGATTCCCGCCACCGTGGCGCTCGGCGCCTTCACCTTCACGATGACCGCGCTGCCCGGCACCCCGGCGATCCAGAACGCCATCCCGATGCCGTTCTTCAACACCACGCCCTTCGCCGCCCCGGGGCTCGGGCTCCTCGGCGGCGCGGTCATGCTCGCGCTCGGGATGCTCTGGCTCGCGCGACGCGAGAGGGCGGCGCGCCGCGCCGGCGAGGGCTACGGCGACGACCCGCAGGCGGCGGTGCCGGCGCGGCCCGACAAGGACGTGCGCGACGTGGCGCAGGGCGAAGGCTTCGACGTGGCCGAGGTCGAAGGCGGACCGCCGGCGGGCCCGAGCCTCGGGCTCGCGGTCGCGCCGATCGTGCTGGTGGTGGCGCTCAACTATCTTTTCGCCGAGATCGTCATCCCCCGCATGGACACGGGCTACCTCGCGCTCGCCGCCTACGGCGAGACGTCCATCGAGGCCGTGCGCGGCGTGTGGGCCATCATCGGCGCGCTCGCGATCTCGATCGGCGCGCTGCTCGCGGCGGGCTGGAAGCGCATCGCGCGGCCGCGCCGCGCGCTCGACGACGGCGCCGCGGCCTCGGTGCTGCCCGTGATGAACACTGCCTCGCAGGTGGGCTTCGGCGCCGTGATCGCCTCGCTGCCCGCTTTCGCGGTCATCCGCGACGCCGTGCTCGGCATCGCGCCGGGCAATCCGCTCATCTCGCTGGCGGTGGCGGTGAACGTGCTCGCCGGGATCACCGGCTCGGCCTCCGGCGGCATGAGCATCGCGCTGCAGACGCTGGGCGCGCATTACCTCGAGATGGGCCAGGCCGCCGGCATCGCCCCGCAGGTGCTGCACCGGGTGACCGCCATCGCCACCGGCGGCCTCGACGCGCTGCCGCACAACGGCGCGGTCATCACGCTGCTCGCCATCTGCAAGCTCACCCACCGCCAGGCCTATTTCGACATCCTGGTGGTGGCGGTGCTCGCGCCGATCGCGGCGCTCGTCGTGGTGGTGGCGGCGGCGACGCTGCTCGGGGCGTTCTGATGGCGCGGCGCTGGATCGGGCGCTGGCTGCCCAAGCGCGAGGAGCTGCGCGGGCGGCGCACCCTGCGCTGGCTCGGCCCGCTGCTCGAGCGCCCGTGGCTGTGGCACATCAACCGCCGCGGCGTCGCCATGGGCGTCGCGATCGGCGTCTTCTTCGGCTTCCTCGTGCCGATCATGCAGATTCCGCTGTCGGCGGTGGCGGCGGTGCTGCTGCGCGCCAACCTGCCGATCGCCGCGCTGAGCACGCTGGTGTCGAACCCCTTCACCTACGCGCCGATCTTCGTCGCCGCCTATCGCGTCGGCGCCATGATGCTCGGCGAGCAGCCGAGCGAGGCCGACGCCGCGGCGATCGAGCGCGAGGTGCAGGACACCGACCTGCTGTCGCCCGAGGCCTACGGCCCCACCTGGTGGCAGCGCTTCGCCGACGTCGGCCAGGCGATGATGCTGGGCCTCGCGGTGTTCGCGGTGGTGGGCGGCATCAGCGCGTACTTCGCCGCGCTCGCCGCGTGGCGGATCAGCGTGCTGATTCGGCTGCGCCGTCGTCGGGCGCGGCGACGCTAGCGAAGCGCTTGCGGCCGCGCACCTGGGCCCAGACCGCCCAGACCAGCAGCACGACGGTGGTGATGGTGAGCGCGGCGCTGATGGGGCGCTGCAGGAACACCATCGGGTCGCCGCGCGAGAGCAGCATCGCCCGGCGCAGGTTCTCCTCCATCAGCGGCCCGAGCACGAAGCCGAGCACCAGCGGCGCCGGCTCGAACTTGAGCAGCATCATCACGTAGCCCATCGCCCCGAAGAACACCACGAGGTAGATGTCGAAGACGTTGTTGTTGACGCTGTAGACGCCCAGGCACACGAACAGCAGGATGCCGGGGTACAGGATGTAGTAGGGAATCTGCAGGAACTTCACCCAGATCCCGATGAGCGGGATGTTCAGCGCCACGAGCAGCACGTTGCCGATCCAGAAGCTCGCGATGAGGCCCCAGAAGAGGTGCGGGTGCTCCACCATCAGCTGCGGCCCCGGGGCGATGCCGTGGATCATGAGCGCGCCGAGCATCAGCGCCATGACCACGTCGCCGGGGATGCCGAGCGTGAGGGTGGGGATGAAAGCCGTGTTGCACGCGGCGTTGTTGGCCGCCTCGGGACCCATGATGCCCTCGATCGCGCCCTTGCCGAAGCGGCTCGGGTCGTCGGCCACCTTCTTCTCCACCGCGTAGGACATGAACGCGGCAATGGTGCCGCCGGCGCCCGGCAGCGCGCCGAAGAAGGCCCCGATGCCGGTGCCGCGCAGCATCGGGAAGCCCGAGCGGCGCCAGTCGTCGCGGGTGGGCCACATGGCGCGGAATCCGATGCGGCCCTTCGGCGGACCGCCGCCGCGACGCATGCGGTCGATGCTGGCAATGACTTCCGAGACCCCGAACAGGCCCATGGCGATGGCCACCAGGCTGAAGCCGTCCGACAGCTCGGGAATGCCGAAGGTGAAGCGCAGCACGCCGCTGTTCACGTCGGTGCCCACGATGCCCATGATGAGGCCCAGCACCACCATGGCGATGCCCTTCGCCGGCGAGCCGGAAGACAGCGTCGAGGCCGCCACCAGCCCGAGCAGCATCATGGCGAAGTACTCGGCCGGCCCGAATCTCAGGGCGAACTCGGCGATCGCCGG
>DATLGR010000156.1:0-10815 GCA_035540415.1 Burkholderiales bacterium
AACCGCAAGCGCCTTACTACCGGGTCGGTGAATACCGCCTGTGGGGCGCCACGTATCGGCTGTTGAGTCCGCTCGTACAGCGGTTGCTATCCGGGGAGTGGGCCATCAAGACCTAACCCTTGCAGCACGCCCGGTGGCGCCCGACAGCCCGACCCCGCGGCGGCTGGGGCCGGCTGTTTCGCGAAGTGAGGGAGACCCGGCGCCGGTCGCCGCCATAATCCCGCCGCATGACCCTCTCGCCGCGCCTGGGGATCCTGCTGCTGCTGGCCGCGGCGACGGGCTTCGCCGCCAACCACCTGTGCGCCCGCATCGCGTTCGACCACGGCGCGAGCGTCGCCACGGCGGTGGTGGTCCGCGCAGCGACCACGGCACTGGTGCTGGCCTTGAGCATGCGCGTGTGGGGGGTCTCGTTCGCGATCCCGCGCGAGCTGCGCGCCAAGGCGCTGCTCGCCGGGGTGCTGATCGCCTCGCAGAGCTATTGTCTGTACTCGGCGGTCGCGCTGATCCCGCCGGCGCTCGCGCTGCTCGTGTTCCAGACCTCGCCCATCATGTACGTGCTGCTCACCTGGGCCCTCGGCAAGGAGCCCCCGAGGGCCTCGGCGCTGCCGCCCATGGTGCTCGCGCTGGGCGGGCTCGCGCTGGCGCTGGGCCTTGGGCAGCTCGAGCTCGCCGCGCGCTGGAGCGAGCTCGGAGCCGGCGTGCTTTGGGCGCTCGCGAGCGGCGCCAGCATGACGGTGGTGTACTACCTGAACGCGAATGCGCTCAAGCCGCTGGATGCGCGGCTGCGCACCTTCGCCATGGTGACGGTCACCGCCGTACTGGTCTTCGGCGCGGGCGCCTCCGCCGGGGCGCACGCCCTGCCGGCCGGCGCGGCCGGGTGGACCGGCCTCGCCCTGCTCGCCGCCTTCTACTGCGCCTCGATGAGCGGCCTCTTTTTCCTCATCCCGCGCGTGCCGCCGGCGAGCACCGCGGCGCTCAATTTCGAGCCCATTGCGCTGCTCGCGATGGGCTGGCTGCTGCTCGGGCACGCGGTGTCGGCGCTGCAGCTCACCGGCGCGCTGCTGACCGTGGCCGCCATCGTCTGGCTCAGCCTCACGCGCAAATGACCTCGGGATCCGCCGAGTAGAGACGCGCGACGAGCGCGGCGCGGCGCTCGAGCACCGCGCGCTGGTTCATGTAGCCCTTGTCGGTGATCTCGTTGGCGTCGATCGAGGGCGGCTCGTCCGCGACGAGCAGCCGCGCCGGATGGGTGGAGCTGCCGCCTTCGGCCGCGAGCTTCCCCAACGCCGCGGCAAGCCTCGCCCGCAGCTCGTCCGGACTGAGCGCTCGTGCCGCCGGGGTGAGGAAGACCAGTGCGCCGACTTCGTCGCGATCGTGGCCGGTGATGACCGCGTCCTGAATGAGCGGGTCCGCGGCGGCGATGAGCTTGACGCGCACCGTGCCGACATTCACCCAGGTGCCGGTGGTGAGCTTGAAATCCTCGGCCACCCGGCCGTCGAACACGATGCCCTTCGCTGCATCGGCAGGGTCGGCGAGCTTCACGGCGTCGCCGATGCGGTAGAAGCCCTCCTCGTCGAACGCGGCCCGGGTGAGGTCGTCGCGCCGGAAATAGCCGGGCGTGACGTTCACGCCCTTCACGCGCACTTCCAGCTTGCCCGCCGCCGGCACCAACTTGAGCTCGCAGCCCGCCACCGGCAGCCCGATCACGCCCGGGCGCTCCATGTAGAAGTGCACCGAGGTGGCGAGCGGGGAAGTCTCCGTCGACCCCCAGGCCGAGAGCATGGCCAGGCCGGTGCGGTTCTCGTCGTGCGCCAGCTTGTGCAGGCGATCCCACAGGTTCTGGGGCAGGGCGGCGGCCGCGTAGAGCAGCACCTGGAGGCGCGAGAAGAAGTTGCGGCGCAGCTCGGCATCGGCCTCGAGAAAGGGCAGCAGCAGGTCGTAGCCGCGCGGCACGTTGAAGTAGAGCGTCGGGGCAATGTCCTTGAGGTTGCGCACCGTGGTCTCGATCAGGCCCGGCACCGGCTTTCCGCCGTCCACATACAGGCTGCCGCCATTGCGCAGCACCAGGTTGAAGTTGTGGTTGCCGCCGAAGGTGTGATTCCAGGGCAGCCAGTCCACCACGACCGGCGGGCTCTCTTCGACGAACGGCCAGGCTTGCGCCAGCTGCTGCTGGTTGGCGCACAGCATGCGGTGGGTGTTGATCACCCCCTTCGGCATGCCGGTCGAGCCGGAGGTGAACAGGATCTTCGCGACGGTGTCAGGCCCCACGCGCGCGTGCTCGCGCTCGAGCGTCGAGCCCGGATTGGCCTCGAGCAGCTCCTGCACCGAGCTGGCCCGCGCGCCCACGGCGGCGAGCGCCGGGGCGAATTTCGCCGGGTCGGCGGTGTAGACCAGGCCCGGCTGCAGCAGCTCGAAGATGCTTTTCAGCTTGCCAAAATCCTTCGACAGGAGCGAGTAGGCGGGCGAGATCGGCGCCGCCGGCACGCCCACGTGCATCGCGCCCAGCGCGAGCAGGGCGTGGTCCACGCCGTTGTCGGAGAGGATCGCCACCGGCCGGTCCGCGCCCAGGCCCCGGTCGAGGAGCGCCTGGCCGATGCGCCGCACGGCGCCGTAGGCCTCGCGATACGAGACGCGCCGCCAGCCTTCGGAGGCGCGCCTTTCCGCGACGAACGTCCGCTCGGGCGCGCGGTCGGACCATTGCACCAGCCATTCGGTGACGCAGCGCGCGTACGGCTTCAGCGCCTGGGGCGATCGCAGCACCCGCGTGCCGTCGGGGCGCTGCACGACCTGGACTTCGGCGGGGGCGAGCTTCATCGGGACGCTTCCGGGATAATCGGCATGATGAGGCACATTGTAGAAGAGGCGCGGCGCACGCCGGTGCTCGGCGAGCACGAGGTCATCGTGCTCGGCGGCGGGCCGGCGGGGATCGCGGCGGCAGTGGCCGCGGCGCGTGCCGGGCGCAGCACTTTGCTCGTCGAGCGCTACGGATTTCTGGGCGGCGCAGGGACCGCGGCGGGGCTCGCCAACTTCTGCGGGCTGCACGCGAAAGTGCACGGCGAGCACCGGCGGGTGGTTCACGGCGTCGCCGACGAGATCCTCGAGCGGCTGCAGGCGATGAACGGCCTCGCGGCGCCGCACCTTCTGTTCCAGGGGCGCGCGCAGGCGCAGGCCTACGACCTTTCCGCGTACAAGATCGTCGCCGACGAGCTGGTGCTCGGGGCTGGGGCGAAGCTCCTCGTGCATGCCCTGGCGGTGGCGGCGACGCCCGAGGCGTTGATTGTGGAGACCAAGTCCGGGCGCGGCGCGCTGCTCGGCCGCCTGTTCATCGACTGCTCGGGCGACGGCGACCTTGCCGCCTGGCGCGGCGTGCCGTTCGAGGTCGGCGACGGGCAGGGCAACATGCTCTACCCCTCCACCATGTACCGGATCGGCGGCGTCGATCCGCACAAGGCGGGCGATGCCTGGGAGCGCATCCCGGCGCTGATGGAGGAGGCCGAGCGCGCGGGCCGGCGCTTTCCGCGCAAGAAGCCGATCGTGCGGCCACAGCCCAACCCGGTGGAGTGGCGCGCGAATCTCACCCAGATCCGCAACCCGGACGGCTCCGCGGTGAGCGGCATCGACGCGTGGCAGCTCGCGTACGGCGAGGTGGAGGGCCGCCGGCAGGTGCGCGACACCTTCGAGTTCCTGCGCGGCGCGACGCCGGGGTTCGAGCGCGCCTACATCGCCGACATCGCCCCGCAGATCGGCATCCGCGAGACGCGCCGCGTGCGCGGCGCCTACAGCGTGACCGAGGACGACATCCTCGATTGCGCGGATTTCCCCGACGCCGTGGGCGTGAACGGCTGGCCGGTGGAGGAGCATGTTGCCGGCAACGTGGAATTCCGTTTCCAGCGCAAGGCGCGCGGCTACAACCAGCTGCCTTTCCGCATGCTGCTGCCGCAGGGCATCGACAACCTCCTGGTCGCCGGCCGCTGCGCGTCGATGACGCACGGCGGACAGTCTTCGGCGCGCGTGTCGGGCGCGTGCTTCGTGATGGGCCAGGCCGCCGGCACGGCCGCGCACCTGGCGCTACAAGCCGATGCGCCGCCGCGCGACGTCGACGTCCGGGCGCTGCAGGAGCGGCTCGAGCGCGACGGAGCGTACCTGGGCAGCCGCTAGAGGGTGACGGCCACCTTCTCGCATGCGGCGATGCTGCGAAGGTGCGAATCGCGCATGCGGGTGAAGGCGTCCTGCGCCAGCGGCGGCAGGCCGGGAAGCGCTTCCTCGAACCTGCGCACCGCCCATTTCAGGCCGCGAATCAGGAACTCGATGCGCTCCCGGCGCCCCTGGACGGCGACGGCCTTGTCGTAGAACTCGCCGGTGGCGTGGCTGTAGGCGGCGCCTTCCTTCTCGAGCAGGCGCCCGATGACGGCGCAGTTGTGCGCCTCGTCGTTCTGCACCTGCCGCAGGACCGACCAGGCCTCGCCGTGCCGCGGGTGCTCGTCCATGAATACCACCAGCGCCTTCGCGCCCGCGCGCTCGGCCTCGAGCATCCGGTTCAGGAAGTCAATGTAGCTTGACGTACTCGTACTCCACGGGAAGGTTGTTGATGCCGCGCTCGGGCGGCGCGATCCACGCCGCCATCTTGCCCGGCGCGACGACTTTCTTCATCAGCGAGTGCACGAACGCCCGGTCGGCCTCGGACGGCACCCACTCGGCAAGCCGCTGTTCGTACGCCTCGCGGGAGACGAGCTCGCCCTGCGGCGTGACCGGCAGGCCGGCCCAGGAGCCGATCGAGCGGCGGAACCGGCCGGAGGGCAGGCTGAGCCGGAACCCGGAGCCGGCGCGCTCGATCTGCCGGTTCCAGCGCTTGAGGCCGATCTCGCAGTCCTTGAGATAGGACTCGCGCATCACCTCGTTCAGCGCATTCAGCATGGGAACCTCCTGCTCGCCCTCGGGCGTGGCGAGCTTGAGCATGGCGCCGCGCAACACGTGGTCCTCGTACTGGCTCTCGTCCGGACGGCCCTTGAGGCCGGCGGCGAAGTTCGACGCGGCGTTCGACGAGATTTCCGAGCCGAAGAGATCGAGCGAGCTGGAGCACCAGAAGTTGAGATACTTCTGCAGCAGCGGCAGGTCGACGGCGCCGTGCGCGCGCAACCGCTGCGGGTCGTCGGTGCCCAGCTCCTTCATCACCTCCAGCGTGCGCTTGACCACGCGGCCGATGCCGGTCTCGCCTACGAACATGTGGTGCGCTTCCTCGGTCAGCATGAAGCGGCAGGTGCGCGACAGCGGGTCGAAGGCGCTCTCCGCGAGGCTTTTCAGCTGGTACTTGCCGTCGCGGTCGGTGAAGTAGGTGAAGCAGTAGAACGACAGCCAGTCCGAGATCGGCTCGTTGAAGGTGGTCAGGATGCGCGGCTTGTCGGCGTCGCCGGAATGGCGCGCGAGCAGCTCCTCGGCCTCTTCCCGGCCGTCGCGGCCGAAGTAGGCGTGCAGCAGGTACACCATGGCCCACAGGTGCCGGCCTTCCTCGACGTTGACCTGAAAGAGGTTGCGCAAGTCATAGAGCGACGGGCAGGTATGGCCGAGCAGCCGCTGCTGCTCGACCGACGCGGGCTCGGTGTCGCCCTGCGTGACGATCAGGCGCCGCAGCACCGAGCGGTACTCGCCCGGCACCTGCTGCCACGCGGGCTCCCCCATGGCGTCGCCGAACCCGATGCGGCGATCGGCGACCGGGTCGGCGAGGAAGATGCCCCAGCGGTAGTCGGGCATCTTGACCGCGCCGTAGTGCGCCCAGCCCTGCGCGTCCACCGAGATGGCCGTTCGCAGGTAAACGTCGGCCTTCTCGAAATCGGTTGGGCCCATCTCGTGCCACCACTGCAGGAACCGCGGCTGCCAGTGCTCGAGCGCGCGCTGCAACGTGCGGTCGGTCGAGAGGTTGACGTTGTTCGGAATCTTCTCGGCGTAATTGACGCTGCTCATGGTTACACTCGTTCCCAGTTGTACTTCGGTTTGGCGCCGCTGCCGTACACCTTGAGCGCGCCCTGCTCGCCGACCGCGTTGGGCCGGATGAAGATCCAGTTCTGCCAGGCGGTGAGCCGCCCGAATACGCGGGTCAGCATCGTCTCGGGCCCGGCGAAGCGCAGGCTCGCCTCCATGCCGGTGAGGGCATCGGGCGAGAGGCTCGCGCGCTCCTCGATCGCGATGCGCACCTCGTCGTCCCAGTCGATTTCGTCCGGCGCCGAGGTGACCAGGCCAAGGGTTTCCGCCTGCCGTGCGTCCACCGGCTCGCCCCTGGAGATCGCGGGAAGCTCGCCGCAGAACCGGGCTTCGAGGCGGGAGAGGCCGTTGGCCATCGGGTACGTCCCGCAGTTCAGGTCCGACAGCGCGACCTTCGGCCCATTCTCGACATCCAGCATGTAGCTGCGATCGGCGGCGAGCGCGAGCTCCATCAGCGTGCCGCCGAAGCACGAACCCGGCTCGACGATGGCGAACATCGAGCGCGAGGAGACGTCGAGCCGCGACAGCGTGCGGCGCAGGTAACCGATGGTCTCGCGAACGAACCAGTCGCCACGGTTCTTCGCGAGCAGCTCGTCGAGCGCCAGCGCCGCCCGCAGGTCGCCCCGCGTCTTCAGGAGCCACAGGCCGACGTCGAGGTGGTTATGGCGCAGGTCGAGGATCGCCCGGTCGAGCTCGCGCGCCAGACGCAGCGGGTACCAGTCGGCGCTTCGGTCGAGCGTCACCTCGCCGGGCCCCCGGACGGTGATCGACGCCGTGCGCGCCTCCCGGTCGATCGAAACCTCCACCAGCCGGTTTTCGCCCAGCGGCGTCAGCGCCACCCCCGGTCCGCCCGGCCGGTCGGACTGCCGCGCGAGCTCGAGCGCCCGGGCGCGGACGCGCTCGGCGAATTCCTGCGGCTTCCAGCGGTGGTCCACCAGCTTCCATTCCTGCGCGCGATCCGCGCGCACGCCTTCCGCGGTGGTGCAGAAGATGTCCGCGAGGTCGCGGCGCACCTTGCGCTTGTCCACGAGGCGGGTCAGCCCGCCGGTGCCGGGCAGCACGCCGAGCAGCGGCACCTCCGGCAGGCTCACGGTGGAGGAGCGGTCGTCGACCAGCGCGATCTCGTCGCAGGCGAGGGCGAGCTCGTAGCCGCCGCCGGCGGTGGTGCCGTTCAGGGCGGCGAGGAACTTGAGCCCGGAGTGCGTGCTCGAGTCTTCAACGCCGTTGCGCGTCTCGTTGGTGAACTTGCAGAAGTTGACCTTCCACGCGTGGCTCGAGGTGCCGAGCATGTAGATGTTGGCGCCGGAGCAGAACATCCGGCTCTTGCCGCTCGTGAGCACGACGGTCTTCACCTCCGGGTGCTCGAAGCGGATGCGGTTCAGCGCATCGTGCAGCTCGATGTCGACGCCCAGGTCGTAGCTGTTCAGCTTCAGCCTGTAGCCGGGCACCAGCCCCTTGTCCTCGGCGACGTCCAGGGTGAGGGTGGCCACGGGCCCGTCGAAGGCGAGCTTCCAGTGGTGGTAGCGCTCGGGGTGCGTATCGAACGAAATCATGTGAGGGCTTTCCGGATCTCCTGCAGGGTTTGTCTCACGCTCTTGCCCGAGGTTTCCACCGCGAGCGCCGCGCGCGCGTACAGGCGTTCGCGGTCGGCGAGCAGCTTGCGGATCTCGTCGAGCGCCGCGGCGCGGCCCTTGAAGGGGCGCGTGTCGCCCTGCGCCATGACGCGCGCCATGTGGTCCTCGGGAGCGGCCTTGAGCCAGATGCAGTGGCAGCGCTCGAGCAGCAGGGCATAGGTGAGGGGGTCGGTGACGAGGCTGCCGCCGGTGGCGATGACCGCGCGCGCGTGCTGGCGCAGCACCCGCTCGAGCGCCCGCCGCTCGAAGCGGCGGAAGGCGTCCTGTCCATACATGGCGAATACTTCCGCGAGGTCGGCGCCCGCCTCGCGCTCGACCTCGCGGTCAAGCTCGACGAAGGGCACGGCGAGGTCCTTCGCGAGCCTCGCGCCGATGGTGGATTTGCCGGCGCCGCGCAGCCCGATGAGCGCGATGCAGCGCGCTGCGGGCGCCTCCTCGCGCACGAGGCCCTCCACCCCCACGCCCATGGCGCGCGCGACCTTGCGCAGCAGCAGCACGGAGATGTTGCCGCGGCCCGCCTCGAGAAGCGCGAGGTAGCGCTCCGATACCCCCGATGCGGCGGCGAGGCTCTTGCGCGTCATGCCGTGCTCGGTGCGCCAGGCGCGCACGCGCTCGCCCAGCCGTGCCAGGTACAGGCTTTCCTGCGCTTCGTGGGTGAGCGGAGCGTTCATGAGAGGAGGCATGAAGTATACTGCTTGACTGGCATTGTAGGCTGCAATATAGTGGTTGTCAATGAAAGTCCATATCCTCGTCGGCACGATGACTGGCACGGCGCAGCTCTGCGCGCAGGAGATGGAGCTCGTCCTCGACGACGGCGAAACGCAGGTCGAGACGCTCCTGATGGACAACCTCGACAGCTCGGTCTTCTCGCGCGAGGGCGTGTTCCTCATCTGCACCTCCACCTACGGGCAAGGCGACGTCCCCGACAACGCGCGCGCGCTTTTCGAGGATCTGCAGGCGAAGCGCCCCGACCTCTCGCACGTGCGCTACGGCGTATTCGGCCTCGGCGACCGCACCTATGCCGAGACCTTCAATTTCGGCGGCAAGCGGTTCGACGAGCTGCTGGCGGGCCTTGGCGCCAAGCGCATCGGCGAGCGCCACATGCACGACGCCTCGAGCGGCGTGCTGCCCGAGGAAACTGCGCTCGAGTGGTGCCAGGCCTGGGCGGCGGCGGCGCGCGCGGAGACCTCCGGCGGCTGACGGCCGCCTGACGCCGGGCACAAGGTTTGCATTAGGGCGGGCCGGATGCGTGCCGCCCTCAAATGGACCGGGGCGCTGGTGCTGGCGCTGCTCGTCGCGTTGACCCTGTTCATCGCCTTCGGCCTGAACACGCTGCGCGAGCCGATCGCCCGGGCGGTCACGGAGGCCACGGGGCGCGAGCTCGTCATCGAGGGCAACCTGCGCAGCCTCTGGAGCTGGACGCACCCGCGATTCCGCGCCGAGCGCGTGCGCTTCGCCAATGCCGAGTGGGCCGGCGACGCCCCGCTGCTCAGCGCCGAAGCGCTCGAGGCGTCGGTCAGCGTGCTGGGATTGCTCCGCGGCCGCCTCCTGCTGCCGCAGGTGCACCTCGAGGGCGCCGAGCTGAACCTGCGTCAGGACGCCAACGGGCGCAAGAACTGGATCCTGAAGCAGGACGAGGACGCCGGCGCGCCTTCTCGCGTGCACGTGGAGCGGCTCACGCTGGACAGTGGGGCGCTCACCTACGAAGACGAGGCGCGGGACCTCAGCATTGCCGCCGACCTGGAAAGCGACGGGCAAGAGCTGGTCTTCGCGCTCGGCGGCACCTACCGGGGGAACGCCCTGGAAGGTTCGGGGGTCGCCGGTCCGGTGCTGTCCGTGCGGGATGCCGCCCGCCCGTTTCCAGTCAAGGCGCAGGCGAAGGTCGGCCGCACGGCCCTCGAGGTCGACGGCGCGATCACGGGTCTCGTGGGCCTGGAGCGTATCGACACCCGCATCACCCTGTCGGGGGCGACGCTGGAGGATCTCTACGACATCGTGGGCGTGGCGTTCCCGAACACCGCCGCTTACCGCACAAGCGGGCGGCTGGTGCGGGAGGGCACCGTGGTGCGATACGAACAGTTCACCGGCCGCATCGGCGAGAGCGACATCGCCGGCACCCTCCAGGTGGACACCGGCGGCGCCCGCCCGCTCATGCACGGCGAGCTGGTGTCGAAGACGCTCAACCTCGCGGACCTCGGGGCGCTGGTGGGCACCGACCGGCCGCGCAAGAAGGGGGTGCTGCCCGACATGCCGTTCGACCCGGAGCGCTGGGGCAGCGTGGACGCGAGCGTGAAGATCACCGCCGGCACCATCAAGCGGCCCGAGCAGCTGCCGATCGATAATCTCGCCGCCACCCTGCGCCTGCAGAACCGGGTGCTGACGCTCGAGCCGCTGCAGTTCGGCATCGCCGGCGGCAAGCTCGCCGGACCGGTGCGCCTGGACGGGCGTGGCAAGACGATCCGTGCGGAGGTGCGGCTGCGGGTGCAGGGGCTGGAGCTCGCCAAGCTCTTTCCCACCATCGAGCAGAGCCGGGCTTCGGTCGGCGACCTGGGCGGCCTGGTCGAGCTGCGCGGAGCCGGCAACTCGGTGAGCGCGATGCTCGGCACCGCCGACGGGAAGATCGGCCTCTTCATCGACGGCGGCAAGATCAGCCGCTTTCTCATGGAGCTCGCGGCCCTCGACCTCTTCAACGCGGCGCGCGTCAAGCTCACCGGCGACGAGCCGATCGAAATCCGCTGCGGCATCGCCGATTTCGGCGTCAAGGACGGGCTGCTGCGCACCAATGCTTTCGTCTTCGACACCGCGGTGGTGAACATCGAGGGGGGCGGGGTGATCAACCTGAAGTCCGAAGAGCTCAACCTGATGCTCAATCCGAAGCCCAAGTCGAGCAGCCTCGCGTCCCTGAACAGCCCGCTCTACGTGCGCGGCACGTTCGGCGAGCCGCAGGTGTCGCCCGACCTGGGGCGGATCGCGGCCAAGGGCGTGGGCGCGATCGTGATGGGCGCGCTCAATCCGTTGCTCGCGGTGGTGCCGCTCCTCAAGGAAGGCCGGGACGAGGACAGCCCCTGCGCCCGGCTCATCGCCGAGGCGGTTTCGGCCAGCGGCGGCGGCTCGCGGCGGCGCAAGTGACGGTCCTCAGGCCTTGAACGCCGCGATGCGCAGCTCCAGCACCGCGCGCCCCACGCGGTTGCGCACGAGCTGCCGG
>DATLGR010000157.1:0-8023 GCA_035540415.1 Burkholderiales bacterium
GCAGCCCGGGAAGCGTGGCGCCGATCGCCGAGAGCCCCGGCGCCTCGAGGTGCGCGAGATACCACACGGAGGGCGCGGTGAGGCCCAGGTGCGGATCGTTGGCGAGCAGCGGCGCGCCGCCCGCGCCCCGCGCCACCACCCAGCTGTTCGAGGCGCCGCCGCTGCCGCCCGCCAGCAGCGCATCGAAAAAGGGAACAACGGGATCCGGGCGGAGGCGCTGGTTCCAGGCGAGCTCCGGCAGCGGCACGGGCGCCTCGCCGGGGTAGGGCGGCAGGAACTCGTGCACGCGCGCCATCGGCAGGCGGCGGGCGAGCCCCAGGCGCAAAAGCTCGCTGCGCCAGTTGCCGTCGAGATCAAGCGCCATCAGCTTGATGAGCGAAAGCGAGTCGGCCGGCGTCCACGGCTCGGGGCGCACGCGCAGGAGCCAGAACTCGGGCGGCAGCACCCGGCGTGCGGCGAGAAAGGCGTTCACGCCCGCGGCGTACGCCTCCAGGTGCGTGCGCGTTTCGGCCTCCAGGTGCTCGAGGTTCGCCTCGGCGGCGCGGCGCAGCCCGAGCGTGCGCATGAAGCGGTCGGTGTCGAGGGCGCGCTCGCCGAGCACTTCGGCGAGCCGGCCGGCGGCGACGCGGCGGTTCATCTCCATCTGCCACAGGCGGTCCTGGGCGTGCGCGAAGCCGAGCGCGAAGTGCGCGTCGCGCTCCGAGCCTGCGAAGAGGTGCGGCACGCCGAAGCCGTCCCTCAGTACTTCTACCGAAGCCGCGAGCCCCGGTGTGGGGATATTCCCCTCGATGTCGGGCAGCGACTGACGCAGAAAGGCATAGCCGCCGAGCGCCGCGGCAGCGATCGTAACGATGAGTAACAGAGCGAGGCGGGCCAATGCGGCGCTGCAATAATTCTGTTATAAAAGGACGTGCTCTATACACTCTACGAGGCGCAGCACACGGCGCTGGTTCCGTTCCGGTACTTCGCCGAGCTCTCGCGCGGATGGTTCGGCCATCCGTTCAGTCCGCTGTCGCATTTCCCGCTGTCGCGCCGCCTCGCCGCGTCGAGCGATCTGTTCCTGCGGCTCACCGAGCGCTACGAGAAGCCCAAGTGGAACATTCCCGAGGCGGAAACGGAAGTCGCGCTCGCGCGGCCCTTCTGCAACCTGATCCACTTCCGGCAGGCGGCGCCCAAGCCGCGCAAGGTGCTGGTGGTGGCGCCGCTCTCCGGGCACCACGCGACCCTGGTGCGCGACACGGTGCGCTCGCTGCTCGCCGATCACGACGTGTGGGCCACCGACTGGATCGATGCGCGCATGGTGCCGCTCACCGCCGGGCCGTTCCATTTCGCCGACTACGTCGGCTACGTGCAGGAGTGGATCCGGCTGCTCTCGCCCGAGCTGCACGTGGTGTCGGTGTGCCAGCCTACGGTGCCGGTGCTCGCCGCGGTGGCGCTCATGGCGCAGCGCAAGGAAGAGGCGCCGCGCTCGATGGTGATGATGGGCGGCCCGATCGACGCGCGGCGCAGCCCCACCGCGGTCAACAACCTCGCGCAGAAGAAGCCCTTCTCCTGGTTCCAGCAGAACCTCATTCACCGCGTGCCGCCGAAGTATCCGGGCTACATGCGGCTCGTCTACCCGGGCTTCCTGCAGCACCTCGGGTTCGTGGCGATGAATCCCGACCGCCACCTGAGCGCGCACTGGGAGTACTACAACCATCTCGTCATGGGCGACGGCGTCTCGGCCGAGGCGCACCGGCGCTTCTACGACGAGTACAACGCGGTGCTCGACCTGCCGGCCGAGTACTACCTCGACACGGTCAAGATGGTGTTCAAGGACTTCCTCCTGCCGCGCGGGCGCCTGTACGTGGGCGAGGAGCTGGTGCGCCCGCAGGCCATCCGCGACACGGCGCTGCTCACCATCGAGGGGGAGTTCGACGACATCTCCGGCAACGGCCAGACCGAGGCCGCGCACGCCCTGTGCCTCAACATCCCGCGCGAGCGCCGCAGCCACTTCGTCGCCGAGGGCGTGGGCCACTACGGCATCTTCTCCGGCCGGCGCTGGCGCGAGCGCATCTACCCGCGCGTGCGCGATTTCATCCGCAATTCGGGGTCAGGGTCGTAATTCGGGGTCAGGGTCGTAATTCGACTGAGCTCACGCGCCCCGCGAATTACGACCCTGACCCCGAATTTCAGAGCTCGTAGCGCGAGCCTTCTGCGCCGCTGACGACGCGCTCGACCATGGCGCGGGGCAGTTGCGGGGCGAACATCTCGATGAAGTCGTAGGCGTAGCGGCGCAGGTAGGCGCCGCGCTTCACGCCCAGGCGCGTGGTGCTCGACTCGAAGAGATGCGACGCGTCCAGGGCGCGCAGCGGGCGGTCGCGCTTCTCGTCGAAGGCCATGCGCGCGAGGATGCCCACGCCCAGGCCGAGCTGCACGTAGGTCTTGATGACATCGGAGTCGAGCGCGGTGAGCACCACGTTGGGCGTGAGCCCGCGCGCCTCGAAGGCCTTCTGCACCAGCGAGCGGTTGGCGAAGGCGACGTCGTAGGTGACGATCGGATGCTCGGCGAGGCGCTCGAGCGTGAGCGGCCGCGCGCGCAGCAGCGCATGCCGCGGCGGCACCACCACGCAGCGGTTCCACTGGTAGACCGGCAGGCTGACGAGGTCGGGGTAGAGCGCGATCGCCTCGGTGGCCACGCACAGGTCCGCCTCGCCCGCCAGCACCTGCTCGCAGATCTGCGTGGGGTTGCCCTGGTGGATGCGAAGCTGCACCCCGGGGTATTTCTTCTTGAACGCGGTCACCGCCTTGGGCAGGGCGTAGCGCGCCTGGGTGTGGGTGGCGGCGATGGTGAGGGTGCCGAGCTTCTCGTTGGCGAATTCCTCGCCGGCCCGGCGCAGGTTCGCCGCCTCGGCGAGGATGCGCTCGGCGATGGCGACGACCGCCTTGCCCGGCTCGGTGACCGCCACCAGGCGCTTGCCGTGGCGCGCGAACACCTCGATGCCGAGCTCCTCCTCGAGCGCGCGGATCTGCTTCGATACGCCCGGCTGCGAGGTGTGCAGCGCCTCGGCGGCCTCGGACACGTTGAGCCCGCGCCGGGCGACTTCGGTGAGGTAGCGCAGTTGCTGGAGCTTCATATAACATGGCAGTCTAACATACGAATGCATTAGTCTTTGTTGGTATATAAGGCGCGGCTAGCATCGCGCCATGTACCGCTACGAGGAGGTGGATCAGCGGCTGGTCGAGGAGCGCGTCGCCCAGTTCCGCGAGCAGACCGCGCGCTTTCTCGCCGGCCGGCTCTCCGAGGAGGAGTTCAAGGCGCTGCGCCTGCGCAACGGGCTGTACATCCAGCGCTACGCGCCGATGCTGCGCATCGCCATTCCCTACGGCCTGCTCTCGTCGCGCCAGCTGCGGGCGCTTGCCGGCATCGCGCGACGCTACGACCGCGGCTACGGCCACTTCTCCACGCGCCAGAACCTGCAGCTGAACTGGCCGCGCCTCGAGGACGTGCCCGAGATCCTCGCCGAGCTCGCCGCCGTGCAGATGCACGCCATCCAGACCTCGGGCAACTGCATCCGCAACGTCACCACCGACCACTTCGCCGGCGTCGCGCCCGACGAGATCGTCGACTCCTTCGTGTGGTGCGAGCTCCTCCGGCAGTGGTCCACCTTGCACCCCGAGTTCAGCTACCTGCCGCGCAAGTTCAAGATCGCGGTCAACGGCGCGCTCGAGGACCGCGCCGCCACCTTCGTGCACGACATCGGCCTGCACGCCGTGCGCGACGCGGAGGGCGCGGTGGGCTTCAAGGTCATCGTCGGCGGCGGCCTCGGGCGCACCCCCATGATCGGCCAGGTGATCCGCGACTTCGTGCCGTGGCCGCACCTGCTCACCTACCTCGAGGCGATCCTGCGCGTGTACAACCGCTTCGGCCGGCGCGACAACATCCACAAGGCGCGCATCAAGATCCTGCTCAAGGAGCGCGGCATCGAGCGCTTTCGCGCCGAGGTCGAGGCCGAGTGGGCGCACCTGGCCGGCGGCCCCGGCACCCTCACCGCCGCCGACGTCGCGCGCATCGAGTCCCGCTTCACCCGCCCCGAATATGGGGACGTACCCTCTTTTTCGCAGCGCGCGCCGGAGGAAAAAGAGGGTACGTCCCCCTTTTCGGCGTGGCGGCGGCGCAACGTGCATCCGCACAAGGTGCCGGGCTATGCCGCGGTGACGCTGTCGCTGAAGAAGACGGGCGTGCCGCCGGGAGATGTCACCAGCGAGCAGATGGAGGCGATCGCCGACCTCGCCGAGCGCTATTCCTTCGGCGAGCTGCGCGTGTCGCACGAGCAGAACCTGATCCTCGCCGACGTGCCCGAGCGCGACCTGCCGGCGCTGTGGCACGAGGCGCGCGCGCTGGGCCTCGCCACGCCGAACATCGGGCTGCTCACCAACATCATCGCCTGCCCCGGCGGCGACTACTGCGCGCTGGCGAATGCGAAGTCCATCCCGGTGGCGCAGGCGATCCAGGAGCGCTTCGACGACCTGGATTACCTGCACGACATCGGCGAGCTCGACCTCAACATCTCGGGCTGCATCAACGCCTGCGGCCACCACCACGTCGGCCACATCGGCATCCTCGGCGTCGACAAGCACGGCGAGGAGTACTACCAGGTCGAGATCGGCGGGAGCCAGTACCCCGCCGCGCTCGGCAAGGTGATCGGCCCGGCCTTCGCGCGCGCCGAGGTGCCCGAGGTGATCGAGAAGCTCATCGGCTGCTACCTCGCGCACCGCGACAGCGAAGCCGAGCGCTTCGTGGACGTGGTGCACCGCATCGGCATCGAACCGTTCAAGGAGAGCGTCTATGGCCGCCCTGATCAAGGCCCGCACCGTCGTGAGCGAGAGCGCCTCGCCGCCTGAGGCGGCCATCCTGCGCCTGGAGCCGCACGACGACCCCGAGTCGGTCAAGGATCGGCTCGCCGGCGTGCGGCGCATCGACGTGCATTTTCCCAAGTTCGGCGAAGGCCGCGGCTACTCCACCGGATGGCTGCTGCGCACGCGCTACGGCTACCGCGGCGAGCTGCGCGCGGTCGGCCACATTACGCGCGACCACCTGCCGTATCTGGAGCGCCTGGGCTTCGACGCCTTCGAGCTGCGCCCGGGCGAGGATCCGCACGAGGCGCTCGCGGCCTTCGAGGCGGTGTCGGTGGATTACAGGAAGTGACCGGAACGGGAGCACCGCAGGTGACCGGAACGGTGTTCCTGGTCGGCGCGGGGCCCGGCGCGGAGGACCTGCTCACGCTGCGCGCCGCCCGGCTGCTCGCGGCGGCCGACATCGTGTTCTACGACGCGCTGGTGCCGGCGGCGATCGTCGCGCTCGCCCCGCGCGCGCAGAAGGTGGCGGTCGGCAAGCGCTGCGGGCGCCACGCCACCGCGCAGCGCTTCATCAACAAGCGCCTCGCCGACGCGGCGGCGAAGCATCGCACCGTCGTGCGCCTGAAGGGCGGCGACCCGCTGCTCTTCGGCCGCGCGCAGGAGGAGCTTGCCTACCTGCGCGCGCGCGGCATCGCCACCGAGGTGGTGCCGGGCGTCACCGCGGCGCTCGCCGCGGCCGCCGAGCTGCAGGTCTCGCTCACGCAACGCGGGATCTCGCGCAGCGTCGTCTTCGCCACGCCGCGCGCCGCCGAGGGCGCGGCGCCTTCCGACTGGGTTCGCGCGGCCGCCGCCGCCGACACCGTGGTCCTCTACATGGCTTCGCGCGAGGCCGGCGCCGTGCGCGCCGAGCTCCTCGCGGCCGGCGTCTCGCCGCGCGCTGCGGCGACGGGCCGGCGCTCCTTCTCATCGGCGCAGCGCTCGCCCATGCCGTCCCTCGGGCGGCTACGCTACCATCCGGCCATGCCGAACCGGTCGGAGGATTGGCTTCGTCAGGCTGAGCGGATGGTGCGGCGAATCGGGGTGTTCGGCTCTTACGCGCGCGGCGATGCCGGCGTGGGCAGCGACCTCGATCTCGTGATGCGCACCATCGCGCGCGAGGTGCGCTGGATCTGGGCGTGGACCTACAGCACGTACGTATAAAGCCAGCCCACCAGGCCGGCGAGGCTCATCAGCGCGATGAGCGCGCCCGCAGCGCGGTGGCGCAGCAGCCGGAGGACTTCCTCGTGCACGCCGGCCCAGGGCGAGGCCTCGAAGTGGCGGAGCGCGGCGGCGGCGTTGCGATGCTGGCAGGGCTTGAACATGGCGTCCTCCGGATCGAGAGGCGCGCACCATAGCGCGCGCGGGGGCGCGCCGGTTGACCTGCTGAAGAGCTTTTGCATCCGGGCGCGAGCCGTGACGTAGCTCACGGCGCCGCGCGCGCGATGGCGCGAGACTTCCTCGTCAAAGATTGCAAGCCGAGGGAGGCTTCATGGAATGCACCTGGCAAGGCACCGTGCTTCTGGCAGACGCCCACGGGCCGCGCGGGGTCGCGCGCTGCATCGATGCGCTCGCGGGCGCGGCCCGGGCGGGCGGCGGCGAGGTGCTGCGCACCAAGCCCGACGAGCTGATGGTTCTGTTCCCCGCGCCGGCGGCGGCCGCGCGCGCCGCCGCGGCCATGCAGGCGGCGGCGAGCGCGCTGCCCGAGACCGCGGCGGGCGAGCTCGGCGTGCGCATCGCCTTCCACCAGGGCCCGGTGCTGCTGCGCGACGGCGACGTCCTCGGCGACACGGTGAAGCTCGCCTCGCGGCTGCTCGAGCGTGCGCGCAAGGCGCAGATCCTCACCTCGCGCGCCACCGCGGCGCAGCTCGGCGTCACGCTGACCGAAGCCGCCAAGGCGGAGGCGCTCGCGCCCTGCGAGCTCGTCTGGCGGCGGCCGGCGTCCACGGAAAGCCTCAAGCTGCGCTACGGCACCATGGAGCTCCTGCGCGCGGGCGCTCAGGCGGCGCGCATCGTGATCGGCCGCGGCTTCGACTGCGACCTGAGCGTGCTCGACGACCTCGCCTCGCGCCGGCACTGCACCATCCAGCGCCGCGGCGAGCAGTTCGTCCTCGAGGACCACAGCAGCAACGGCACCTACGTGAGCCCGCGCGGCGGCGCCGAGCGCTTGGTGCACGGCGCGAGCCTGGTGCTCGCCGGCCAGGGCGTCATCGCCTGCGGCCAGACCCGTGCGCGCACCGGCCAGCTGATCGAGTACTTCTGCCGGTAACGCAAATTCGGGGTCAGGGTCGTAATTCGCGCCGCGAAGCCAGCTGAATTACGACCCTGACCCCGAATTGCCTTTCCAGGCGATGGCGACGGCGACGGCGAGCAGGGCGGCGAACCACGCGAGCGACCATTCGGCGATCGACAGGCGCAGGAACGTCCAGTCCACCACCGCGCACTCGCCGGTGCCGGTGAAGAGGGTGCGCAGGGTGTGCGCGAGCGGGAAGTGCTCCATCATGAAATACAGATCCGGGCCGCAGGCGGGCACCTTGTCGGGCGGCAGGTGCTGCAGCCACACCTGGCGGCCCGCCACGCCGGCGCCGCCCAAGGCAAAGATGCCCGCCAGCGTGGCGTAGGCCAGGGTGCCGCCGCGCCCGGGCCCGTGCAGCGCCGCCAGCGCGAACACCGCCGTCAGGGCGTAGAAGAAGCCGCGCTGCACCAGGCACAGCGGGCACGGCTCGAGCCCCACCACGTGCTCGAGGTAATACGCGTAGCCGAGCAGCGCCGCGCACACCGCGGCGGCGATGCCAAAGAGGGGACGGGAGGAGACACGGCGCATCGAAACGACCGCGAGATTATCGCAGATGGCTCCGGCACCTCATCGGCCGAGCGATAATGGCGCCGGATGCGCGTGCCCAGGGGATTCACGCTGATGGAGCTGGTGGCGGTTCTCGCCATCCTCGGCGTGCTCGCCGCCGCCGCCGTTCCGGTGACGAGCCTGGCCGTGAAGAGGGTCAAGGAGCAGGAGCTGCGTTACAACCTGCGCCAGATTCGAGAAGGGATCGACGCCTACAAGCGGGCCTGGGACGAGGGCCGCATCGCCCGCAAGCCCGGCGAATCGGGCTATCCGCCGCGGCTGGAAGTGCTGGTTGCCGGCGTGGAC
>DATLGR010000158.1:0-6004 GCA_035540415.1 Burkholderiales bacterium
TCCTCGGCGATCATTCCGCTCTCGCTCGGCCCGAAGGTGCAGACCACGGTCTATCGCGTACCCGCGGTCCACTACCGGGTGAAGGCCGTGTTGACCAACACCATGGCCACCGGCGCCTACCGCGGCGCCGGGCGCCCCGAGGCGAACTACCTGATGGAGCGCCTGGTGGAGAAGGCGGCGCGGGAGCTCCTCGGCGCTGTGTTCCGCGCGAAGCCCGAGGCGTTCCGCGTGGTGAACGGCGACATCGGCGGCGGCTTCGGCATGAAGACCGGACTCACGCCCGAGGACGCCCTGGTGTGCCACGCCGCGCGCAAGCTCGGCCGGCCGGTGCGCTGGCGGGGCGAGCGCTCGGAGGAGTTCCTCGCCGCGCACATGGGCCGGGACCAGCATTTCGACGCCGCCCTGGCGCTGGACCGCGAAGGACGCATCCTTGCGCTGCGCATGGAGATGCTCGGCAACCTCGGCGCGGTGCCGGTGGGGTCCTCGGCGATCATTCCGCTCTCGCTCGGCCCGAAGGTGCAGACCACGGTCTATCGCGTTCCCGCGGTTCACTACCGGGTGAAGGCCGTGCTGACCCACACCATGGCCACCGGTGCCTACCGGGGCGCAGGGCGCCCCGAGGCGAACTACCTGATGGAGCGCCTGGTGGAGAAGGCCGCGCGCGAGCTGCAGCTCGACCCGGTGGAGCTGCGCCGGCGCAATCTCCTCACGCCGGCGGAGCTGCCGCGCGCCACGCCCCTCGGCGAGGTCTACGACAGCGGCAACTTTCCGCGCATCCTCGAGCAGGCCCTGGCGGCGGCGGATTGGGACGGCTTCGAGGCGCGTCGCGAAGCCTCACACCGCAGCGGCCGCCTGCGCGGGCGCGGGCTCGCGATGTACCTGGAATGGACCGGCGCGCTTCCCACCGAGACGGTCGACATCGAGATCGACGTCGCCGGCGGCATCACGGTGTACTCGGGCACCCAGGCGATGGGGCAGGGGCTGGAGACGAGCTACACCCAGCTCGTCGTGGAAGCGCTCGGCGTGGACGCGGCCCGTGTGCGCATCGTGCAGGGCGATACCGACCGCGCCAACGGCGTGGGCAGCGTGGGCTCGCGCTCGGCGTTCGTCGGCGGCTCGGCCGTGGTGGCCGCGGGCCGCGCCGCCGTGGCGCGCGGCCGCGAGCTTGCCGCCGAGGCGCTCGAAGCGTCCGCGGCGGATCTCGAATTCGCGAACGGCGCCTTTCGCATCGCCGGTACCGACCGTGCCGTGGACTTCGGCGCGCTCGCCGCGCGCCAGCCCGAGCGACGCATCCGGGTCTCGGCGACCCAGACGCCCTCCACGCCGTCCTGGCCGAACGGTGCGCAGGTGTGCGAGGTGGAGATCGATCCGCAGACCGGCGCGGTGGAGCTCGAGCGCATCACGAGCTGCGACGACGTCGGACGCATCATCAACCACGCCATCGTGGAAGGGCAGGTGCACGGCGGCGTCGCGCAAGGCGCGGGGCAGGCGCTCTGCGAGCAGGCGGTGTACGACCCCGAGAGCGGCCAGCTCCTCACCGGCTCGCTCATGGACTACTGCGTGCCGCGCGCCGACGCGCTGCCGCCGGTGCAGGCGACCTTCGACGAGAGCGTGCCCTGCCAGACCAACCTGCTCGGCGTCAAAGGCTGCGGCGAGCTCGGCACCATCGGCGCGGCGCCGGCGGTGGTGCACGCGGTGCTCGACGCGCTGCACGAGCGCGGCGTGCTGCACCTCGAGATGCCGCTCACGCCGCAGAAGCTGTGGAGGGCGCTGGCCGGAGGCGCGGTGTTATAGTCGCCGGCTCGTCGGACCGGTCATGAGCAACGACCAGAACCGCGCCCTCTACATCGCTTTTCTGGTCTCGGTCGCGGCGCACCTCGCGCTGCTTTCCGTGTATCCCTGGCTGCGCGAGCGCCCCGCAAGCCCGCCGCCGCCGGAGCCGCTCCTCGCGCGGCTGGTCGAGCCTGAGCCCGTCGTCTCGATTCCGGTGCCCGTGCCGCCGCTCGCGGAAACCAAGCCGGAACCCGAACCGGAACCGCCGCCCAAGCCGAAGCCGGCACCCAAGCCGAAGCCGACACCCAAGCCGAAGCCAGCGCCTCGGATTGATATGCAGAAACCGGCGCCGACGCCGCAACCACAACCACAACCCGAACCCCAAGCACAGTTACCCGAGCAACCCGCGCCCGAGGTGGTGGCCCCTGCGCCGATGAGCGCGCCGGCGCCGCCGCAGGTCTCGGCGAGCCCGCCGGTGAGCCCCCCGGCGAGTCCGGCGCCGCCGCGCAAGGCGGAGGAGGCCGCCTCGATGGACACGCTGGTCGCGCAATGGCGGCTGCAGGTGATCAGCGCGGCGCGCAAGTACAAGCGCTATCCGCGCGTCGCGATGGACAACAACTGGGAAGGCGACGTGCTGGTGCGCATGGTGATCGGCGCCGACGGCGAGATCGCGGCCATCAGCGTGCTGGCGAGCTCGGGCCACCGCGTGCTCGATCAGCAGGCGATCGACATGTTCCGCCAGGCCAAGCCGCGCGTGCCGATCCCGTCCGCGCTGCGCGGGCGGGAGTTCGCCGTCGAGCTGCGCGCCATCTACAACCTCAGGGATCAGGACTCGGGCTGAAACGCGACCACGTGGTCGACATCCAGGCGGATGCCGATGCGCTCGCCCAGCGCATGGTTGTGATGGCTCGGCACGAGCGCGAGCACCTTGCGGCCGCTGGCGAGGCGCAGCGTGTAGAGGATCTCGGCGCCGCGGAACGCCTTGTGCACCACCTCGGCCTGGGTGGGGGCGAGGTCGTCGTGCACCACGTCGTCGGGGCGCAGCAGCACCTCGACGTCGCCCTGCGCGCCGCTCGCCCCGGCGCGCAGCACGCCGAGCTCGATCTCGAGCTCGTGCTCGCTCAGGGCGCGTGCCGGGAGGAACACGCCCTGGCCCACGAAATCGGCGACAAAGCGGTTCGCCGGCCGGTGGTACAGGTTGTAGGCCGTATCCCATTGCTGCAGGTGCCCTTCGTGCAGCACGCCGATCTCGTCGGCGATGGCGAAGGCCTCGTGCTGGTCGTGCGTGACGAGGATGGCCGTGGCCCCGCTCGCGCGGATGATGTCGCGCAGCTCGAGGGAAAGCCGCTCACGCAGCTCGACGTCCAGGTTCGAGAACGGCTCGTCGAGGAGCAGGAGCTCGGGGCGCGGGGCCAGCGCCCGCGCCAACGCCACGCGCTGCTGCTGGCCTCCGGAGATCTCGTGCGGATACTTGCGCAGCACCGGCCCCAGGCCGGTGAGCGCGGCGAGCTCCTCGAGCCGCGCCGCGCGCGCCGCGCCCGGGAGGCCCTGGAGGCCGAAGGCGATGTTTTCGGCGATGCGCAGGTGGGGGAACAGCGCATAGTCCTGGAACACCATGCCGATGCGCCGCTTCTCGGGCGCCAGGGCGAAGCCGCGGCGCGAGACCACTTGACCGTTCAGCCGGATCTCGCCCTCCTGCACCGGCTCGAACCCGGCGATGCAGCGCAGGACGGTCGTCTTGCCGCAGCCGCTCGGCCCGAGCAGGCAGCCGATCGCGCCGCGCATCAGCCCGAACGACAGGCCGCGCACGACTTCCTGCTCCCCATAGCAGTGGCGCAGGTTGTCGACCTCGATCAGCAGCATGCAAGAATAATAATCATTCTTGTTAGAATATCATAGCCATTTAATTTCAAGAGCTTATAAAAAGGTGCGGCTGGGGGTTCTCGGCGTCACGGCACTTGTCATCGCGGCCCTGCTCGCGCTGCCGGTGCTCTTTGTCGTCTCGAGCGTGTTTCGGGGCGGCGGCGAGACCTGGGCGCATCTGCTCGCCACCGGCCTGCCGCGCTACGTCGCCAACACCGCGCTGATGCTCGTTGCGGTGGCCTGGGGTGTGGTGTCGATGGGCGTGCTCAGCGCCTGGCTCGTCACGGTCTACCGCTTTCCCGGCCGCGACACGCTGCAATGGGCGCTCATGCTGCCGTTCGCGATGCCGGCGTACGTGATGGCGTATGTCTATACCGACTGGCTGCAGTTCACCGGCCCGGTGCAGAGCACGCTGCGCAGCCTCACCGGCTGGGAGGCGCACCAGTACTGGTTCCCGGAGATCCGCTCATTGGGGGGCGCGGCGGCGATGCTGTCGTTCGCCCTCTATCCGTACGTGTACCTGATCGCGCGCACGGCGTTCGCCGAGATGTCGCGCAGCGCGGTCGAGGCGGCGCGCCTGGCCGGGCTGTCGCCCTGGCGCGCGTTCTTCCGCGTGGCGGTCCCGCTCGCGCGGCCGGCGATCGTGGCCGGCGCCTCGCTGGCCCTGATGGAGGCGCTCGCGGACTTCGGCACGGTGTCGTATTTCGCCGTCGAGGTGTTCACCACCGGCATCTTCAAGGCGTGGCTGTCCATGGGCGACAGCGTCGCCGCCGCGCAGCTGTCCACGTGCCTCATGGCGTTCGTCGTGCTGGTGCTCGCGCTGGAGCGCGCGAGCCGCGGCCGCGCCGCCTATCACACGCCCGGCGCGCGGCGGCCGTCGCCGCCTCAGCGCCTGCATGGCGCGGCGGCGGCGGCGGCGCTCTTCGCCTGCGCGGCGCCGGTGTTTTTCGGCTTCGTGTTGCCGGGTGCCCTGTTGGTGTCGCTCGCCTGGGGCGAGAAGGCGCTGTTCCTCGGCGGACGCTTCGCCGCGCTGCTCGCCAACAGCTTCACCCTGGCGGGGCTGACCGCAATCGTGGCGATCGCGCTCGCGACCCTCATGGCGTACGGCGCTCGCCTCTCGCGCCACCGGCTCGTCCTTGCCGCGAACCGCGCCGCGAGCCTCGGCTATGCCGTCCCCGGCGCGGTGATCGCCGTCGGCGTGCTGGTGCCGCTCGCGCGCTTCGACAACGTACTCGCCGACGCCCTGGAACGGCTGCTGGGGGTGCAGCTCGGGTTGCTGCTCACCGGGTCCATCGCGGCGCTGGTCTACGCCTACCTCGTGCGCCTGCTGGCGATCGCGCTTCAGACCACTGACGCCGGGCTCGCCAAGATCACGCCCAGCATGGAAGACGCGGCGCGCTCGCTCGGCTCGAGCGTCTGGGGCGCGCTCGCGCGCGTGCATTTGCCGCTGCTTGCGCCCAGCCTCGCGGCCGCCGCGCTGCTGGTGTTCGTCGACGTGCTGAAGGAGATCCCCGCCACCTTCGCCCTGCGCCCGTTCAACTTCGATACGCTCGCGGTAGAGGCCTACAACCTCGCCCGGGACGAGCGCCTCGCGGAGGCGGCCGTCCCGGCGCTGGTAATCGTGCTGGTCGGGCTGCTGCCCGTGCTCTACGTCTCGCGGCGCTACTTCCAGCCCACGCGATCGTAGAGCTTCTGCGCGGCCGGCTGGTTGCGGCCGAGCACCGCGACATTGAGCCGATCGACCGCGAACTCGCCCAGCGCATTGAGCACCGGGTTGTCGACCTTGACGCCCGGGACGACCGGCCACTCGTTGTTGCCGTCGGCAAAGTAGCGTTGCGCGCTGTCGCTCGCGAGGTACTCGAGGAAGCGCACTGCCGCCTCGCGGTTGGGGGCATGCTTGAGCACCCCCGCGCCGGAGACGTTCACATGCGTGCCGCGGCCCTTCTGGTTCGGGAACACGATGGCGACCCGCTCGGCGATCTGGCGCTCGTCGGGCTTCGCGGAGCGCGCGAGGCGCGCGTAGTAGTAGTGGTTCGACAGCGCCACGTCGCACTGCCCCGCCGCGACCGAGCGCAGCTGGTCCGTGTCGCCGCCGCGCGGCTCCAGAGCGAGGTTGGCGCGCACCGCTTTCGCCCAGGCTTCGGCCTTCTGCTCGCCGAGGTGTTCGATCATCGCCGCCATGAGCGAGAGGTTGTAGATGTGCGTCGCCGAGCGCACGCAGATGCGGCCCTTCCACTTGGGGTCCGCAAGCGCTTCGTAGGTGTCGAGCTCGCCCGGCTTCACCCGGTCCCTGTTGTAGGCGATCACGCGCGCGCGCTGCGAGAATCCGAACCAATGGCCCTCGGGCTCGCGCAGGTTCGTAGGGATG
>DATLGR010000159.1:0-20824 GCA_035540415.1 Burkholderiales bacterium
CCCCGCCACCTCGGACATCGGCGCGAGCAGCGGCAGGCCGCCGCCGGGACGAGTCACGGTCTCGTAGGCGATGCATACCGCTTTGCTGTCGATCAGGTCCTTCGCCTGCGCCGGGTCGGGCGCGAGATGCAGGTACGCGAACAGCACCTGCCCGTCGCGCAGCCTGGCCCGCTCGGCCGGTTGCGGCTCCTTCACCTTGACGACGAGCTCGGCGCTCCATGGGTCGCCGAGACGCCCGCCCGCCTTCTCGTAGGCCGCGTCGGCCGCGCCGATGCCGGCGCCGGCCCCCGGCTCGATCACCACGTCGTGGCCGTGCGCGACCAGCTCGCGCACCGACGTCGGCGTCAGTCCGACGCGGTATTCGTGCGTCTTGCTCTCACGCGGAACGCCGAGGCGCAAGCGCGTCCTCCAGCGAGGTCTGCTCGCCGATCTCCATCTTGGCGATGGCGTTGCGGTGCACCTCGTCGGGGCCGTCGGCGAAGCGCAGGGTGCGCGCGTTGGCGTAGGCGCGGGCGAGGCCGAAATCGTCCGACACGCCCCCCCCGCCGTGCACCTGCATGGCCCAGTCGATCACCTTGCAGGCCATGTTGGGCGCCAGCACCTTGATCATGGCGATCTCCTTGCGCGCGGCCTTGTTGCCGACCGTGTCCATCTTCCAGGCCGCGTTCAGCACCATGAAGCGCGCCGAGTCGATGAGGATGCGCGCCTCGGCGATGCGCTCGCGCGTCACCGACTGGTCCGCGATGGGCCGGCCGAAGGCGACCCGGGCGGTGGCGCGCCGGCACATCTTCTCCAGCGCCACCTCGGCCTGGCCGATGAGGCGCATGCAGTGGTGGATGCGCCCGGGCCCGAGGCGGCCCTGGGCGATCTCGAAGCCGCGGCCCTCGCCGAGCAGCACGTTCGATGCGGGCACGCGCACGCCCTTGAGCTCGACCTCCATGTGGCCGTGCGGCGCATCGTCGTAGCCGAACACCGGCAGGTGGCGCATCACGCGCAGCCCGGGCGCATCGGCAGGCACCAGCACCATCGACTGCTGGCTGTGCCGCGCGGCGTTATCCGGATCGCTCTTGCCCATGACGATGTAGATGGCGCAGCGCGGGTCGCCAGCCCCGCTCGACCACCACTTGACGCCGTCGATCACGTACTCGTCGCCGCGGCGCTGGATGCGCGTCTGGATGTTGGTGGCATCCGAGGAGGCGACGTCCGGCTCGGTCATGAGGAAGGCCGAGCGGATGCGCCCCTCGAGCAGCGGCTCGCACCACTGGCGCACCTGCTCGGGGGTGCCGTAGCGCAGCAGCGTCTCCATGTTGCCGGTGTCGGGCGCCGAGCAGTTGAAGACCTCGGGTGCCCAGTGCACGCGCCCCATGATCTCGCACAGCGGCGCGTACTCGAGGTTGGTGAGGGTGCCGCCGTGCGATTTCGGGCGCCACAGGTTCCACAGGCCCGCCTCGCGCGCCCGGGGCTTGAGCTCCTCGATGATCGGCACCGGCTCCCAGCGACGGTCGCTGCGCACGTGCGCCTCCCAGTGGTGCTCGTTGGGATGAACATGCGCGTTCATGAACGCGATCAGGCGCTCGCGCAGCGCCTGCACCTTGGGCGTGTAGTCGAAGTTCAAGCGGCTCTCCTGAGGATCCTCTCCACCTGGCGCCAGCCGAGCTCGGCCATCGGGCGCGCGCGCGCCCCGGCATCGCGGGCATGCGCGCTGGCCGCCGTGCCGTCGACCACGCGCTTCATGATGCCCTGCAGGATCGCGGCGATGCGAAAGAGGTTGTAGGCCATGTAGAAATCCCAGTGCGCCGGATCGATCGCCTCGCGCCCGGTGCGGCGGTAATATTGGCGCACGTACTCTTCCTCCGACGGTATTCCCAGCCCCGCCAGGTCGAGCCCCGCAATGCCGCGGAACTGTCCCGGCGGGATGTGCCAGCTCATGCAATGGTAGGCGAAGTCGGCGAGCGGATCGCCCAGCGTGGAGAGCTCCCAGTCGAGCACCGCGAGGATGCGCGGCTCCTGCGGGTGGAAGATGGCGTTGTCCAGGCGATAGTCGCCGTGGACCACCGCGGTGCCGGTCTCCGGCGGAATGTTCCGCGGCAGCCAGGCGATGAGATGGTCCATCGCCTCGATGGATTCGGTCGCGGACGCCTGGTACTGCTGCGACCAGCGCGCGATCTGGCGCTCGATGTAATTGCCCGGCTTGCCGAAGCTCTCCAGCCCGAGCGCGCGGTAATCGAGCCCATGCAGCTGCGCGATCACCCGATTGAGCTCGTCCCAGATCGCCGCGCGCCCGGCCGGCGAGAACCCCGGCAGGGACTGGTCCCATAGCACGCGGCCCTCGACATAGTCCATGACATAGAAGGCGGTGCCGATGACCGACTCGTCCTCGCACAGCAGGTGCGGCCGCGCCACGGGAAAGCCCGCGCGATGCAGCGCCTGGGTAACGCGGAATTCCCGCTCCACCGCGTGCGCCGAAGGCAGCAGCTTGCCGGGCGGCTTTCGGCGCAGCACGAGGCGCCGCCCGCCGGCGGTCGTGAGCCGGTAGGTCGGGTTCGACTGGCCGCCCTTGAACTGCTCGATGCGCTCGAGCTTTTCTCCCACAACCTTCTCGAGAGCCGCAGGCTCGATGCGATGGCGCTCTTCGACGGGCTTGGTGCCGATGAACTCCTCGAACATGGCCGGGGAAGCTTACCTTAGAATTTCGGCGTCATGCCCGCAGCCACCGCGAGCTCGCCCACTCGAAAAATCTCGAGATGATCGAGGTCGTGTCGCCCGCGGCGTTCAGGATGCGGGCCGCACCTGCAGCCAGAACGTCACCGGCCCGTCGTTCACGAGGCTGACGCGCATGTGGGCGCCGAAACGGCCGCTCGCCTTTGCCTTCGTCAATTGAACGAATCGCTGGAAAAGGCGCTCGCCTTCCTTCGGCGCGGCGCCCGTGGAGAAGCTGGGGCGCGTGCCGCTCCGGGTGTCCGCAACCAGCGTGAACTGCGGGACGGCGAGGAGCTCGCCGCCGGCCTCCTGCAGCGACAGGTTCATCTTGCCCGCCGCGTCCGGAAAGATTCTGTAGGACAGCACCTTCTGCGCGAGGCGGGCGGCCTGCGCCTCGCCGTCGCCGCGTTCCACGCCGATGAGCGCCAGCACGCCGGGACCGATGGCGCCCACGAGCGCGCCGCCGACGCTGACGCTCGCCTCGGCCACGCGCTGGATGAGGGCGATCAAGCGATGATGTCGGGGATCAGCAGCGTGCGCAGCCGCGAAATCTGGTCCTTGAGCACGAGCTTGCGCTTCTTCAAACGCTGCAGCTGCAGGCGATCCTGGCCCGGCGCCAGCGCAAGCCGCCCGATGACGTCGTCCAGGTCGTGGTGCTCGATTTCGAGCGCCTGCAGGCGCAGCGTGAGCTGCGTCTTCTCCTCCTCGGTCAGGGGCAGGTCCGTCATGCGCCTTGAAGAGGCGGCTCCATGGCCCGTGGAATCCTATCCCGATCCTCGCTGGGGCGGAAGGCCCGCTAGCCCGGGGCGCTCTTCAGCGTCTCGATGGCGGCGTTGAGCGCCGCGCGGGTCATGCACAGGCCGGTGATGGGGGCCCGGCCGTCGTCGAACCGCACCGCGTCGCCCCGCTCGGCGAAGCGCCCGCCTCGCAGGTCGCTCGCCGTCAGGGTCCGGATCTGCTCGTGGCTCGGCGAGAGCGCGTAGACGGCCACCAGGCGCGAAAGCTGCAGAGCCATCGCCTCGCACTCGGCATCGCCCGGCTTGGCGGCGTCGCGCCGCGTGCTGAGCCACGCGAGGGCCGCCGCTTCGGACATCGCGACGAGGCTATTTAGCAGGACGTGGCGCGCACGTTCCGGGCATCCGGTCATGCGGCAACTATAACCGCGGCGCGCGCGCGTCCTTGAGCGCCGCGATGGCGGCTTTGAGGCCCATCCGGGTGACCGCCAGCCCCCCGATCGAGGCGCGCGCGTCGCGAAAGCGCACGATGCGCCCCCCGTGCGCAAAGATCCCGCCCTGCAGGTCCGGCCAGGCCAAGCTTCGCAGCGGCCGCCCGTCCTCGCCCACCGAATACACCGGAATCAGGCGCGCGAGGGTTTCGGCCATGTCGTCGCGGTGCAGCCGCGAGATGGTCGCGTCGATGCCGCTTGCGGCAATGTGCACGAGCAGCGCCGCCTCGGGCATGGCGACCAGCTCCTCCGGCGCGGGCAATGGGTCCATGGCGCACATCCTCGCCGATCGGCGCGAGGCCGCGCTACCAAGTAGTTAACATCGCCCCATGCGCCTGCTGAGCTGGAACGTCCAGTGGTGCCGCGGCCTGGACGGCGTCGTGGACCCCGGCCGAATCGCCACCGAGGCGCGTCGCCTCGCCGATCCCGACATCATCTGCCTGCAGGAAGTGGCTGCGGGCTTCGCCGAGCTGCCCGGAAGCGCCGGGGAGGATCAGCCCGCGGCGCTCGCGCGGGCCCTGCCCGGCTACCAGCCCTTCGCCGCGTGGGGCGTGGACGTTGCCGCGCCCGGCGGCGGGCGGATGCGCTTCGGCAACCTGCTGCTATCGCGCCTGCCGGTGCGCCAGGTCCGCCGCCACTCGTTGCCCTGGCCCGGCGCGGAGGTCCCGACGATGCCCCGCGTCGCGCTGGAGGCGGTGGTCGAGGCGCCGTTCGGGCCGGTTCGCGTCCTCACGACGCATCTCGAGTATTACGCCGCAGAGCACCGCGCCGCCCAGGTCGCGCGGCTCGCGCAAGTGCACGCCGAAGCGCTCGCGCGGCGCAAATCCGCTACCGAGGCGGGCCCGTTCCATACCCCCGTCAGCCCCGCGAGCGCCATCCTGTGCGGCGACTTCAACCTGCCGCCCGACGATCCGCTCCACGGCGAAATCCTGCGCATCGGGCTGGTCGATGCCTGGCAGGCGCTGTATCCGGGCGAGCCCCATCCGCCCACCTTCCGCCTGCACGAGCGCGAGGCCGGCCAGGCGCCCTATTGCTGCGATTTCGTGTTCGTGACCCCGGAGCTTGCGCCGCGGCTTCGCGCCGTGCGCGTCGACGCCGGCAACCGCGCCTCCGACCACCAGCCGGTCATCGCCGAGCTTCAATGAGGCGGCGCAGCGCCTCGATGCGCCGGCGGTTCACGCCGAAGTCGCGGCGCCCGAGGCGCGAGCAGGAGCGCACGTGCACCAGCGCGCCGTCATCGTAGAACTCCACATCGTCGACGAAGCCGAGCAGGCGGCTGCGGAACTCGGCGTAGACATAATCGGCGCGCGCCTCGACCACGCGCACGCGTGGCATGGCGCTCAGCGCCTCGCGCACCGCGGCCAGCGGTCGCGGCAGCGGCGCGATGTAGTGCTCGGCATCGCGCGGATCCGCCTGCGAGGACACGCAGTTGGGCGTGCGCTTGCAAGGCGCGAGGCATCCCTCGCGCACGCCGAGGCGGGTGGGGCGCTTGCCGGCCAGCATGGCGCCCTGCTCAGAAGTCGGGCGGCGCGGGCGGAAAGTCGGGCTTGCGCTTCTCGCGGTGCGAGGCGATGCCCTCCTTCGCCTCCGGCCCGGTAAAGCCCAGCATCTCGAGCGCGAGCGAGGCGTCGAACGCCGGGCCGGCCATGCGCAGCCAGTTGTTGAGCGAGTACTTGGTCCAGCGCAGCGCGGTCTGCGCGCCCGCCGCGAGCTCGCGCGCCACGTCCAGCGCCCTCGCCTGCAGCTCGCTCTCCTCGCAGGTGAGGGAGACGAGCCCCAGGCGCTCGGCTTCCTCGCCGCTGATCGTCTTGCAGGTGAGCAGGTAGTACTTCGCCTTCGCCATGCCGCAGAGCAGCGGCCATACGATCGCCGCGTGGTCGCCCGCCGCCACGCCCAGGCGGGTGTGCCCGTCGATGAGGCGCGCGTTCTTCGCCGCGATGGAAATGTCGGCCATGAGGCCGGCGACCAGCCCCGCGCCCACCGCCGGCCCGTGCATCGCCGAGACGATGATCTTGGAGCAGTTGACCATGTTGTAGACGAGGTCGCGCGCCTCGCGCCACACGCGCGCGCGCACCGCGAAGTCGCGCGTCATCTCCTCGACCATGGCGAGGTCCCCGCCTGCGGAGAACCCCTTGCCGGCGCCGCGCAGGATGGCGATGCGGCACTCCGGGTCCCGGTCCACGTCGAGCCAGATGCGCGCCATTTCGGCGTGCGCGTTCGCGGTCGCCACGGCGAGCTTGCCTTCCTCGCCCATGAGGATCTCGAGGATGCCCGGCTCGAGCCGCCGGACTTTCAGGTCCCGGTAAGCCGAATAGTCCATCGGGGCATTCTACAATCGGGCCGTGCGCACTCCCGACGAGCGCTTCGCCGAGCTCCCCGGCTTCGCCTACGCGCCGCGCTACCTGCGGTGGCGCGACTGGCGCGTGCACACCGTCGACGAGGGCGGCGGCGAGCGCACGTTCCTGTGCCTGCACGGCGAGCCCACGTGGGCCTACCTGTACCGGCGCATGATCCCGGCGTTCCTCGCGAGCGGGGCGCGCGTGGTGGCGCCCGACTTCATCGGCTTCGGCCGCTCCGACAAGCCCGAGGACGAGGCGCTCTACACGTTCGACTTCCACCGCCGCTTCCTGCTGGAGCTCATCGAGCGCCTGGACCTTCGCCGGATCACGCTCGTGGTGCAGGATTGGGGCGGGCTGCTGGGCCTGACGGTGCCGATGGAGATGCCCGGGCGCATCGAGCGGCTGCTCGTCATGAACACGACGCTCGCCACCGGCGAGCGGCCGCTGACCGAGGGCTTCCTCGCCTGGCGCGCCTACGTCGCCAGGAACCCCGACCTCGCCTGCGGGCGCCTCCTCGCGCGCGCGTGCCCGCACCTCAGCGCCGCGGAGGCCGCCGCCTACGATGCGCCGTTTCCCGATGCCCGCGCCAAGGCCGGGGTGCGGCGCTTTCCGCAGCTCGTGCCCGAGCGGCCCGACGATCCGGGCGCGGCCCTCGCGCGGCAGGCGCGCGACTGGCTGCGCGCGTCGTGGCAGGGCGAAAGCTTCATGGCGATCGGTCTCAAGGATCCGGTGCTGGGCGCGCCCGTCATGCAGGAGCTGCGCGGCTGGATCCGCGGCTGCCCGCAGCCGCATCTCGTGCCCGAGGGCGGGCATTTTCTGCAGGAATGGGGCGAGGCGGTCGCGGCCGCGGCGCTCGCACACTGGAGCTGACATGGTCACCTTCGAGGACATCGCCGCCGCCCACGAGCGCCTGCGGCCGCACGCGAAGCGCACCCCCGTGATGACCTCCGCCACCGTCGACGCGGCGGCCGGCGCCAAGGTGTACTTCAAGTGCGAGAACCTGCAACGCATGGGGGCGTTCAAGTTTCGCGGCGCTTACAACGCCCTCGCGCAGCTGAATGCCCGCGAGCGCACACGGGGCGTGCTCGCGTTTTCCTCCGGCAACCACGCGCAGGCCGTGGCGCTCGCCGGGCGGCTGCTCGGCATCCCGGCCGTGATCGTGATGCCGGCCGATGCGCCGCGGGTGAAGCTCGAGGCGACGCGCGGCTACGGCGGTGAAGTGATCCAGTACGCACGCGGCGAGGACCGCGAGGAAGTGGCCGCGCGCATCGCCGCCGAGCGCGGGCTCACGCTGATCCCGCCGTTCGACCACCCGCATATCGTCGCCGGCCAGGGAACCGCGGCGAAGGAGCTGATCGAGGAGGCGGGGCCGCTCGACGTGCTGCTCGTGCCCTGCGGCGGCGCAGGGCTGCTGTCGGGCTGCGCGGTGGCGGCGCGGCGCCTCGCGCCCGACTGCCGCGTAATCGGCGTCGAGCCCGCGGCAGGCGACGACGCCACCCGGTCGTTCCGCAGCCGAAGGCTCGTCCGCATCGAGGTGCCCGAAACGATCGCCGACGGCGCGCGCACCACTTCCCTGGGCAAGGTCACGTTCCCGCTCGTGCTGCAGCATGTCTCGGACATGCTCACGGTCACCGACGCGGAGCTGCTGCGCGCCATGTTCTTCCTGTGGGAACGCATGAAGCTGGTGGTCGAGCCCACCGGCGCGCTCGGCGCGTGCGCCCTGCTCGAGCGGAAAATCGACGTCGCACGCCTGCGCGTGGGCGTGATCCTCTCGGGCGGCAATGTCGATCTTCGCTGGGCCGCGGCGCAGCTGCGCGGATAGCAGGCTCGACGCCCGCGCCCCCCTTATACTGGACGCTCCTGAGGAGGAGGCTCGTTGCCGGTTGCAGCGCAACAGCGATCTCTTTAGCGCGTGGTGCCCGATGGAATCCGACATGGAGGAGGGACGATGAGGAAGCTTTTCGCAGTGCTGGCGGCGGTAGCGGCGCTCGCGGCATTTCCGGCCGCGGCACAGAAATACAACCTGACGCTCTCGGGGGCGAGCCCCGGGGGCCTGTGGTCGGCGATCGGCACCGGGATGGACGCGGCCATCTCGAAGGCCTATCCCGGGTCCACCGTCACCTACCAGACCTCCTCGGGCGGGCTCGCCAACGTGCCGCTGGTCGCGCAGGGGCGCGCCGAGATGGGCATCGCGAGCGACGGCGAGCTGCTCATGGCGGTCCAGGGCAAGGAGCCGTTCAAGGCGCCAATCAAGAACGTGCGCGTGCTGGCGCGCGCGTACAGCGCCGACTCGCGCTTCCAGATGACGCACGTGATCGTGTCGCGCGCCTTCGTCGAGCGGCACAACATCTCGAGCTTCGAGGACATCGTGGCGAAGAAGGCGCCGCTGCGCGTGGCGATCAACCGCCGCGGCAACATGGACGGCGATCTTTCCGAGGCGGTGATCACCGCGATGGGGGCGAGCCCCAAGGCGATCGAGAGCTGGGGCGGGCAGGTGGTGCGCGCCGCCTCGCGCGAGATGAGCTCGCTCTACCAGGACCGGCGCATCGACATGATGCACTACGGCATCGCGTTCAATCATCCGAGCGTGCAGGAGGCGGTGAAGGCAGTCGACTCGGTGTTCCTGCCGATCCCGCGCGCCATCGCCCAGAAGGTCGGCGCGGAGCTCGGCGCCGAGCCCTGCGAGGTGAAGGCCGGGGAGTACGACTGGGCGCCCAAGGGCGCCAGCACCGTGTGCGTCGGCGCGGTCATCGTGGTCGGCGAGCAGATGGACGCGGGGCTCGCCTACAACCTCGCACGCGCGCTCGTGGAGCAGCTCGACGAGTTCAAGGACCGCTCGCACCGCGCCATCAAGGCGACGCTCAACCCGAAGGTGCTGACCACCAAGTCGGTCGCGCCCTTCCACCCGGGCGCCGAGAAGCTCTACCGCGAGAAGGGGCTGATGTAGCCTTCGCGCCGCGCGCGCGATGAGCCTGCTCTCCGCGAAGACCTGGTTCTCGGTCGGCGCGCGCCGCCGGCCGAGCGGCTGGCATGCCTGGGTGTTCCAGCCGTTCGCGCTCGCCGTCGGCGTGTACGTCATCAGCGCCGCCACCTGGGTCATCATCGCGCCGTGGACGCTCGCGGTGCTGTTCCTCGCGGGCATGATGGCGCTCGCCTTCCTCACCACCGGCGCCTTCGAGGACTCGGGGCCCAAGCCCACGCCGCTCGACCTCGCGCTCGCGGCGCTGTCGCTCGTCACCGGCCTGTACTTCGCCTTCAACGCCGGGCGCATCGTGGAGCGCATCGTGCTGCTCGACCCGCTCACGGCGTGGGATCTGTTCTTCGCCACGGTGGTGTTCCTGCTCACGATCGAGGTGACGCGGCGCGCCACCGGCCTCGGCCTCACGGCGATCGTGCTGGTGTTCGTCGCCTACAACCTCTGGGGACACCGCCTCGAGGGCGTGCTGCAGCACGGCTACATCGACTTTCAGCACTTCCTCGAAATCGTCGTGTTCACCACCGACGGCATCTTCGGCCTGCCGGTGCGCGTAGCGGCGACGTACGCGTTCATGTTCGTCCTCTTCGGCACGCTGCTGGAAGCCTGCGGCGGAGGCAAGTTCTTCTTCGACTTCGCCGCCTCGATCGCCGGGCGCAAGGCGGGCGGGCCGGCCAAGATCGCGGTGGTCTCCTCCGGGATGTACGGCATGATCTCGGGCAGCCCGACTGCCGACGTGGTCACCACCGGGGCGATCACCATCCCGATCATGAAGAAGCTCGGCTACAGCGGGCGCTACGCCGGGGCGATCGAGGTGTCGGCCTCCACCGGGGGCAGCATCATGCCGCCGGTGATGGGCACCGCCGCCTTCCTCATGGTCGACTTCACCGGCATCGACTACCGCACGATCGCGCTCGCCGCGCTGGTGCCCGCGGCGCTCTACTACATCTCGGTCTACGCGCAGGTGCATTTCAGCGCGCGGCGGCGCGGCTTCGGCGCGCTGGAGGCGGCGCGCATCCCGCCGCTCATCGGCACCTTGCGCGAAGGCGGCATGTTCCTCGTGCCGCTCGTCGTGCTCACCGGCGCGCTGCTGCAGGGCTATACGCCTACCATGGTCGCCGTGTACGGCTGCCTCGCGATCCTCGCCGTCGCCATCCTGCGCACCGCCACGCGCATCGGGCCGGTGGCGCTCCTGAAGGTGATCACCGAGACCACCTACCGCATGGTGCCGGTGGCCGGCGCCTGTGCCGCCGCCGGCCTGGTGATCGCGGGGATCACCATGACGGGGCTGGCGGCGAAATTCGCCCACGTGATCTACGGCATCACCGACGCGCAGCTCCTGCCCACGCTCATCATCGCCGCCGCGGTCACCGTGGTGCTCGGCATGGGCATGCCCACGCCGAGCGCCTATATCCTGGCGGCGGCGCTGATGGCGCCGATGATCGAGAAGCTGGGCATCTCGGTGCTCGGCACGCACATGTTCATCCTGTACTACGCCGTGATGTCGGCGCTCACCCCGCCGGTGGCGGTGGCCGCCTATGCCGCGGCCTCGCTGGCCGAGGCGAACCCGCTGCACATCGCGGCGCTGGCAGTGAAGTTCGCCCTGGCCGCGTTCATCGTCCCGTTCGTGTTCGTCTACGCGCCGGCGCTGCTGCTGGAAGGGCCGTGGCACGCGACCCTGCTCACGCTGGGCACCGCCATCCCCGGCTTCATCATCCTTGCCGCGGCCATCGAGGGCTTCCTGTTCCGGCCGCTCGCGCGCTGGCAGCGCCTGGTGCTCGCCGCGTGCGGCTTCGCGCTGGTGCTGCCGAGCCTGCAGCTTGCCTTCGTGGCTATCGCCGTGTACGCCGCTTTCGTCGCCCACTGGGTGCTGCGCGGACGGCACGCTGTTTCTTCGCCGCCGGCGCCTTCCGCGCCGGCTTCCTCCTCCCCGGCTTCTTCTTCGCGGCCCGCATCGGGCGGGCGGGAATCGCGCTCTTGAAGAGCTGCACCACGCCGAGCACGGCGGCCTCGGGCGAGGGAAACAGCGCCTCGGTGCGCGCGAGCAGCGCGTCCGGGCGCTCCGGGTGATAGAGCTCGGCGAGGTAGCGTCCCGTCGTGGGGTCGAGGACGAACTCGACGCGAAATTGGGCCATGCGCGCTCCGCGAGTAGTGGGACGGCGGCTATCATGGCATAGATGAACATTCCGAAAACCATGCGGGCGGTCGAGATCACGCGGCCCGGCGGGCCCGAGGTGCTCGCGCTCGCCGAGCGGCCGGTGCCTGCGCCGCGCGCAAACGAGATCCTCATCAAGGTTGCCGCCGCCGGCGTCAACCGCCCCGACGTCCTGCAGCGCTCGGGCAACTATCCGGTGCCGCCCGACGCCTCGGATCTGCCCGGCCTGGAGGTCGCGGGGGAAGTGCTCGCCAAGGGCGAGGCGGTGACCGCGTGGAAGGTCGGCGACAAGGTCTGCGCCCTCGTGCACGGCGGCGGCTACGCCGAATACTGCGTCGCGCCCGAGGTGCAGGCGCTGCCGGTGCCCAAGGGCCTGTCGCTCGCGGAGGCGGCTTCGCTTCCCGAGACGTTCTTCACCGTGTGGGGCAACGTGTACGACCGCGGCCGGCTCGCGCCCGGCGAATCGCTCCTCGTGCAGGGGGGCAGCTCGGGCATCGGCGTCACCGCGATCCAGATGGCGCGCGCCACCGGAAACCGCGTGTTCGCCACCGCGGGCTCCGACGAAAAATGCGCCGCCTGCGTGCGCCTGGGGGCCGAGCGCGCGATCAACTACCGCACGCAGGATTTCGCCGCCGAGCTCAAGGCGGCCACCGGCGGCAAGGGCGTCAACGTCATCCTCGACATGGTGGGCGGCGACTACGTCCCGAAAGAGCTGAAGTGCCTCGCCGACGAAGGGCGGCTCGTGTTCATCGCCTTCCTGCGCGGGCCCAGGACCGAGCTCGACATCAACGAGGTGATGCGCCGGCGCCTCACCATCACGGGCTCCACCCTGCGCCCTCGCCCCGTGGAGTTCAAGGGCTACCTCGCGCGCAACCTGCGCGAGAAGATCTGGCCGCTCATCGAAGCCGGCAGGATCAAGCCCGAGATCTACAAAACCTTCCCCCTCGGCGAGGCCGGGGAGGCGCATCGCCTGATGGAGTCCTCGCAGCACATCGGCAAGATCGTCCTCACGCTCTGAGCGTTCAGGGCAGCCGCGCCGTAGCCGCCTCGCCCTTCAGCCAGCCGACGAACTCCTGCACCTCGCGCCGGGCCGTGGCGTGCGGGGCGACGATGGCGTAGTAGGCGCGCGCCGGATCGGCGGTGGACTTGAACGGCGCGACGAGCTGGCCGGCGGCGAGGAGGTCCTTGACGAGCGGCGTGCGGCCGAGGGCGACGCCGTGGCCGGCGAGCGCGGCCGGGATGATCTGCTCGTAGCCGGAGAAGGACAGCGTGCCGGCGGGCCGCAGATCGGCGATGCGCTCCACTTCGAGCCAGGTCTTCCAGTGCAGCCACGGATGGCGGCCGTCGGGGTCGTCGTACTGCAGCAGGACGTGGTTGCGCAGGTCCTGCGGCTTGCGCAGCGGATTCTTTTCGAGCAGCACCGGGCTGCACACCGGAAACACGCGCTCGCCGAAGAGGCGCACCGCGCCGCTGCCGGCCAGCGACTGCGGGCCGTGGCGGATGGCGAGATCGAGGCCGTCGCGCTCGAGGTCCTGCACGCGGGTCTCGGCCATGATGCGCACGTCGACGCCGGGATGATCGCGCGTGAAGCCGGCGAGCCGCGGGATCAGCCAGAGCGCCGCGAACGAGTGCGTGGTGGTGACCGACAGGCGCCGCTTGCCCGAGCGGCTGCGCAGCCGCTCGGCGGCCGCGCGCATCGCCGTGAGCACCTGGGCGGTCGCGGCGTAGAACTCCTTGCCCGCGTCGGTAAGCACGAGCGCGCGATGGCGCCGCTCGAACAGCGCGGCGCCCAGGTGCTCCTCCAGCTCCTTGATCTGGCGGCTGACCGCCGACTGCGTGAGGAAGAGCTCCGCGCCCGCCTTAGTGAACGACAAATGGCGCGCCGCCGACTCGAAGCCGACGAGCAAATCCAGCGGCGGCAATGCATTCCGTTTTCTCATGCCTGACTTGAATTTTTACCGTTTGTGCGCGCCGCAGCAAGGATGCATCCTTCGCATACCAACCCAGGAGCCTTCCATGCAACTGCAATTTGCCTCCGGCGCCGTGCGACTCGGCGCCAACCAGATCCTCCGGCTGCAGGACGCCGCCGGCGCGACCGTCTGCGCCGAGCGCGGCACGGTGTGGATCACCGAGGAGAACCAGGTGCGCGACGTGGTGCTGAACGCCGGCCACTGCTATCGGCTGCGCACGCCGGGCGTGGCGGTCGTCAACGCGCTCTCCGGCGAGGCGTCGGTGTCGCTCCAGGCGCTCATCCGCCAGGCGCGGCGCGACCGCGCCGAGGCGATGCACCGCCTGATCGTCGCGCCGGTCAAGCGCTGGCTTGGCCTGGGGAACCCGAACGCCGCTTAGAATGGCGGCGTGTTCAGGCAAGGCCTCCTCGCTGGCAAGCGCATCCTCGTCACCGGCGGCGGCACCGGCCTGGGCAAGGAAATCGCCGCCGCCTATCTCGCGCTCGGCGCCGAGCTGTGGATCGCGGGGCGCCGCGGCGGCGTCCTGGAGCAGGCCGCGCGGGAGCTGACGGCCGCCCACGGCGGCCAATGCTTCACCCACGCCGTCGATATCCGCGACGCGGCGGCGGTCGACGCGATGGTGCAGCGGATCTGGGACGAGCGCGGGCCCCTGACCGGGCTGGTGAACAACGCCGCCGGCAACTTCATCAGCCCGACCAAGGACCTGAGCCCCAACGGGTTCAACGCCATCGCCAACATCGTGTTCCACGGCACGTTCTACGTGACGCAGGCCGTCGGCAAGCGCTGGATCGCCGGGGGCCACAAGGGCGCGGTGATCTCCATCCTCGTCACCTGGGTCTACACCGGCTCGCCCTACGTCGTTCCCTCCGCGATGTCCAAGGCAGGCCTGCATGTGATGACGAAGTCGCTCGCCGTCGAATGGGGACGCTTCGGCATCCGCCTCAATGCGATCGCCCCCGGGCCTTTTCCCACCGAAGGGGCGACCAAGCGGCTGCGGCCCGACGACTCCTTCGACCGCAGCACGGAATCGAATCCGATGCGGCGGGTCGGGCGGATGGACGAGCTGCAGAACCTTGCCGTCTTCCTCATGGCCGACGGGTGCGAGTGGCTCACGGGGGAGACCATCGCCATCGACGGCGGCGGCACGCTCGCCACCGGCGCGGGCGGCTACTTCACCGAGCTCGACAAGCTCACCGACGCGGACTGGGAGCGGCTGCGGGCGAAGATCAAGGCGCAGAACGACAAGGACCGCGCCGGCCGGTCGGCCTGATGGCGCCGCACGTCCCGCGGCCCGCCGCGACGCTCATCCTGCTTCGCCCCGGCAGCGGCGGCGTCGAGACGCTCATGATCCAGCGCGCGCACGGCGCCGCCTTCCTCGGCGGCGCCTATGTCTTTCCCGGCGGCGCGCTCGACGCCTCGGATGACCTGGCGAGCCGGGTGCGCGGGCTCGACGACGCGCAGGCCAGCGCCCGCCTGGGACTGGACCGCGGCGGGCTTGCCTACTACGTCGCCGCGGTGCGCGAGTGCTTCGAGGAAGCCGGCGTGCTGCTCGCCTGCGACGTCGAAGGGCGCCCCATCTCCGCCGGGCGCGCCCAGGCGCTGCTGCCGTGGCGCGCGCGGCCCTTCGCCGAGCTGCTCGAAGCCGAGGACTTGTATGTGCCGGGCGACGCGCTCGCCTATTACGGCCACTGGATCACCGCGCCGGGCCGCTCCCGCCGGTTCGACACGCGCTTCTTCCTCGCCGCGGCGCCCGAGGGCCAGCACGGCGTGCACGACGCCGCCGAGACGGTGCAGCACCTCTGGGTCAGTCCCCGGGAAGCGCTCGAGCGCGGCGCACGCGGCGAGATCGAGCTGGTGCATGCCACGCAGCACACCCTGATGGCGCTCGCCGGCTTTTCGCATCCGCGCGCGGCGCTCGAGCACGCCATGGCGATCACCGAGGTGCCGGCCAACCGCGCCTGCTGGGCCCAGGGCAAGGACGGGCCGCGGCTTTTCCGTCGCGCCGACCCGCAGTACTTCGAGATCCACTGGAGCGACCCGGAGGAAACCGGGCAGACGAGCTACGACATCGTGCCCGGCGTCGCCAAGCGCCTGGACCGCTACGTCGCGCGCCTCACCGCGCCCAACCCCGGCGCCATGACCGGCCCCGGCACCAACACCTACCTCCTCGGCGAAGAGGTGCTTGCGGTGATCGACCCGGGGCCGGCCGTCGATTCGCACATCGAGGCGCTCGCGAGGCAGCCCATCAAGCTCATTCTGTGCACCCACACCCACGTCGACCACTCGCCCGCGGCGGCGCGGCTCAAGGCCGCCACCGGCGCGACCGTGCTGGGGCGGCCGGCGCCGCCGGGTCAGGACGCGAGCTTCGTGCCCGACCGGGTGCTGGAGGACGGCGCGCGCATCGAGCTGGGGACGCTCACACTGCGCGCGCTGCACACGCCGGGACATGCGTCGAACCACCTCTGCTACCTCCTCGAGCAGACCGGCATGCTGTTCACCGGCGATCACGTGATGCAGGGCTCCACCGTCGTCATCAATCCGCCCGACGGCGACATGCGCGCCTACCTCGCGTCGCTCGAGCGGCTGCTCGGCGAGGAATTCGCCATCATCGCGCCGGGCCACGGCTACCTCGTCGGCGAGCCGCATCGCGAGATCCGCCGGCTGATCGCGCATCGCCGCAAGCGCGAGGCGAAGGTCGTCGCCGCGCTGCGCCGCCTGGACGCGCCGACGCTCGAGGAGATGCTGCCGCTGGTCTACGACGACGTCCCCGCGCGCATGCACGGCTGGGCGGCGCGCTCGCTCGCCGCGCACCTGGACAAGCTGGTCGCCGACGGCGCCGCGCGCGCCGCCGCGGGACGCTTCCGGCTCGCATGAGTTTCGACTTCGACCTCTTCACCATCGGCGGCGGCTCGGGCGGCGTGCGCGCGAGCCGCGTGAGCGCGGGCTATGGCGCCCGCGTGGCCATCGCCGAGTCCGGCCGCTTCGGCGGCACCTGCGTGAACGTCGGCTGCATCCCGAAAAAGCTGTTCGCCTACGCGGCGCACTTTCGGGAGGACTTCGAGGTCGCCGCGGGCTATGGCTGGCGCCTTTCCGCGCCGAGCTTCGACTGGCCGACGCTGGTCGCCAACAAGGACCGCGAGATCGCCCGCCTCAACGCGGTGTACGAGCGCCTGCTCGCGGCGGCCGGCGTGCGCATCCTGCACGGCCGCGCCAAGGTGCTGGATCCGCACACGGTCGAGGTCGACGGGCGCCGCCACACCGCGCGCCACATCCTCGTGGCTACCGGCTCCTGGCCCCAGGTGCCCGCCATCGCGGGGCGCGAGCACGCGATTACCTCGAACGAGGCGTTCGACCTCGAGCGGCTCCCCCGGCGCGTGCTGCTCGTCGGCGGCGGCTACGTCGCGGTCGAGTTCGGGTCGATCTACAACGGCCTGGGGGTCGAGACGACCATCGTCTACCGCCGCGACCGCGTGCTGCGCGGCTTCGACGCCGAGCTCGGCGAGCGCCTCGGCGAGGAGATGCGCGAAAAAGGCATCGCGATGCGCTTCGGCGTCGAGGTCGCCGCCCTCGAGCGGCGCCCCGGCGGCGCGCTCCAGGTCACGCTCACCGACGGCACGGCCCTCGAGACGGACCTCGTCTTCTTCGCCACCGGCCGGCGCCCCAATACCGCCGGCCTGGGCCTCGAGGCGGCCGGCGTGCAGCTCGACGCCGAAGGCGCGGTGCAGGTGGACCGCTACTCCAAAACCTCGGTGGACTCGATCCATGCGATCGGCGACGTCACCAACCGGCTCAACCTTACGCCGGTCGCCACCGCGGAGGCCATGTGGCTCGCGCGTACCCTCTTTCGCGGCGAGCCCACCCCGGTCGACCACGAGAACGTCGCCACCGCGATTTTTTCCGACCCCAACGTCGCCACCGTCGGCCTGTCGGAGGAGGCGGCGCGGGAGCGCTTCGGCGCGCTCGACCTCTACCGGACGTCCTTTCGCGCGCTCAAGCTCACCATGACGGCGAAGAAGGAGCGCACGTTCATGAAGCTGGTGGTCGAGCGCGCCAGCCAGAAGGTGGTGGGCGCGCACATGGTCGGCGCCGAAGCGGGCGAGATCATCCAGGGCATCGCCATCGCCGTGAAGCTCGGCGCCACCAAGGCGCAGTTCGACGCCACCATCGGCATCCACCCGACCTCGGCCGAGGAGTTCGTGACGCTGCGCGAGCGCGCCCCGGAGTAATGCGCGGGGTCGTGTGAGCCGTCAGGTCCTGTTCGTGTGCACCGGCAACATCTTCCGCAGCCTCACCGCGGAGCACGCGCTGCGCCGGGCGCTCGCCGGCCGTCCGGACGTGCAGGTTGCCTCCGCGGGCAGCGACGACTACCCGCACGTGGTGCGTCCGCGCGTGCGCGACTATCTCGCGCTGAAGGGCTTCGACGTGAGCCGCCACCAGCGGCGTACGCTGTGCGCGGCAATGCTGGCTTCGCGTCCCCTCGTCATCGCGATGAGCACCGACCACCGCGCCCACCTCCTCGAGCGCTTCGCCCACCCGGCGCTCCTCTTCCTCGAGGCCTGCGGTGAAGCGCCCGGCGCGCTTCCCGACATCGAGGAGGCGGTCGCCGACTACCTCACCAACCCCGCCGCGGTCGAGGCGCACATGCGCGCCACCATCGACCGCATCGTCGAGCTCACGCCGCGCCTCGCCGCGCGGCTCGATCACCTTTTCTCGGAGTCAGTCCATGAGCCAGGTCCATGAAGGCGGCTGCCTGTGCGGCGCGGTCCGCTATCGCGTCACCGGCGAGCCGGTTCGCGAGCGTGTGCCATTGCCGCAAGTGCCAGGCGCGCACGGGGAGCGCCTTCGGCATCGGCGCCTACTTTCGCGAAGCCGACGTCGAGCTGCGCGGCGCGCTCACGACCTACGAATACCGTTCCGATGAGACCCGGCGCTGGCTGCGCACACAGTTTTGTCCCCGCTGCGGCACCACGGTCACCTGGACGGCCGAGGCGCTGACGGGCCTGCGCGCGCTCGCCGGCGGGTCCTTCGACGAGCCTCGCTGGCTCGATTGCCAGCGCCATGTCTGGACGCGCTCCAAACAGGAGTGGGTGGTGCTGCCGCCGCACGCCGAGATTTTCGAGAAAGGCTCGATCGGCGCGCCGCCGAACAAGTCCTAGGGGTAGTCGACCCGCGGCTGGCGCGCCGGCGGCAGCGGGATGAACTCCGGGTCGCCCGGGACGCCGCCGAAGCGACCCGCCTTCCAGTCCTCCTTCGCCTGCTCGATGCGCGCCTTCGAGCTCGAGACGAAGTTCCACCACAGGTAGCGCGCCCCGAGCGGCTCGCCGCCGAACACGATGAGGCGCGCGGGGCCCTTGAATGAAACCGGAACGCCGGGCTTGAGCACGAGCAGGCGGCCGCGCTCGAGGCGCTCGCCGTCGACCTCCACGCCGCCCTCGACGATGTAGGCGCCGCGCTCGAGGTGCTCCGCCGGCACGGAGAAGACGGCGCCGGCGCCGAGCTTCACGTCGGCATAGAAAAGCTCGGAGAAGGTCTCGACCGGCGCGCGCAGGCCGAGGAAGGCGCCCGCGACCACGCGCATCTCCAGGCCGCCCTCGTTGGCGACCGGCAGCGCGTCCCGGCCATGATGGTGGAACGCCGGCGCGCGCTCTTCCTCGCGCTCGGGCAGCGCGATCCAGGATTGCAGTCCCCACGTGCTGGGACCGGCCGGGCGCAGCGCCTGCGGGGTGCGCTCGGAGTGGACGATGCCGCGGCCGGCGACCATCCAGTTGACGTCGCCCGGCCGGATCGGCTGGCGCACCCCGAGGCTGTCCTGGTGCAGGATCTCGCCGTCGAAGAGGTACGTCAGGGTCGCGAGGCCGATGTGCGGATGCGGCCGCACGTCGAGCCCGCGGCCAGGGGCGAGATGCGCCGGCCCCATCTCGTCGAGGAACACGAACGGGCCGATCATCCGGCGCTGCGCCGACGGCAGCGCGCGGCGCACCTTGAATCCATCGCCCAGGTCTCGCGTGGGCGGCACAAGCGTTGCTTCCAGGCTGGGCATATGAGTCGACACGAATCGCTTTGGGCCGCTACGGTGGAGATGCCATTGTGCGCCCCGCTCGCCGAATCCGTCCATGTGCAGGTTGGCGTGATCGGCGCCGGCATCGCGGGCCTGAGCACCGCCTACCTGCTGGCGAAGGAAGGCCGCTCGGTGGCCGTCATCGACGACGGGCCGGTCGCCGGCGGGATGACGCAGATGACGAGCGCGCACCTCGCGAGCGCCATCGACGACCGGTACTTCGAGCTCGAGAAGATGCACGGGGCGACCGGCGCGCGCCTCGCCGCGCAGAGCCACGCCGCGGCCATCGACCGCATCGAGGCGATCGTGCGCGAGGAGTCGATCGAATGCGACTTCGCCCGCGTCGACGGCTACCTGTTCCTCGCCAACGGCGACGAGGAAGAGACGCTGGACAAGGAGCTCGACGCTGCGCATCGTGCCGGCCTGGCCGACGTCGAGCGCCTCGCGCGCGCGCCCTTCGCCTCGTTCGACAGCGGCCCCTGCCTGCGCTTTCCGCGCCAGGCGCAGTTCCATCCGCTCAAGTACCTCGCGGGGCTGACCCAGGCGCTGCATCGCTACGGCGGGCGCGTCTACACCGGCTCGCGCGCCGAGCGCATCGAGGGCGGCACGCCCGCGCTGGTGCAGGTGGGCCCGCATGCCGTCACCGCCGACGCCGTGGTCGTCGCGACCAACGTGCCGGTGAACGACCGTGTCGCGATCCACACCAAGCAGGCGCCGTACATGACGTACGTGATCGCGGCGCGCGTGCCGCGCGGCAGCGTTCCCCGGGCGCTCGCCTGGGACACGGGCGATCCGTACCACTACGTGCGCCTCGCGCCCTGGGGCGACGACGAGCTGCTCATCGTCGGCGGCGAAGATCACAAGAGCGGGCAAGCCGACGACAGCGAGGAGCGGCACCTGCGCCTGGAGGCGTGGACCACGGCGCGTTTTCCCATGGCGCGCGAAGTGGTGTTCCGCTGGGCCGGGCAGGTCATGGAGACCATCGATTACCTCGCCTTCACCGGCAGGAATCCCCGCGACCAGAGCAATGTCTTCATTCACACCGGCGACTCGGGCATGGGTCTCACCCACGGCACGATCGCCGGCATGCTGCTGACCGACCTCATCGCCGGGCGCGAAAATCCGTGGACGACGCTTTACGATCCCGCGCGCAAGACGGTGGCCGCGGCGCGCGAGTTCACCGCCGAGAACCTCAACGTCGCCGCCCAGTACGCCGACTGGCTGACTGCCGGCGAAGTGGACTCCACCGACCAGGTCCCCGCGCGCAGCGGCGCCCTCCTGCGCCGCGGCCTGCAGAAGATCGCCGTCTACCGCGACGCCGAGGGCCGGCTGCACGAGCGCTCGGCCGCATGCCCGCACCTGGGTTGCGTGGTGCACTGGAACCGATCGGAGCAGACCTGGGA
>DATLGR010000160.1:0-4951 GCA_035540415.1 Burkholderiales bacterium
GGGCAGCTCGCCGGCAAAGACGAACTTCGCCCAGGTGCGCGGATGGCGCTCGAAGCCACGCTCGGCGAGCAGGCGCGCGAGCGCTTGCGCGCCGGGCGCGAGCTGGACGATCCAGTTCTTGACGCCGGCATCCTTGAAGACGGCGATCGCCTCGTCGAGCGCGGCGGCGGACGCCGGCACCTCGACCCCGAACCCTTGCAGCCGGCACAGCATGATGTGGTCGAGCTTGCGCGAGAGCGTGAGCGCGCCGTCGGCGATGCGCCGCTGCGCAAGGCCGAGCTCCTGCGCCACCGCAGCGGGCGCATTGGCGTAGAGCGCGAGCAAGGCGTCGCGCTCGACCCGCTCCAACGCGGCGACTTCTTCCGGAGCGATGGTCGTGGGAAAAAGCGGGTCGGGCGCGGGCGTGGACATGGGCGCCATGAGATTCCTTTTGCCCCTGGCCGTCAATGGCGCTTGCGTAGCCGCCGCGGGGCGTCGCGAGGCGCTCGGCGCCGGACTTGAAAACATTTCAAGCCGGGCGCTGCGCGGCGTCCCTAGACTTCGCTCATCGACCGAATGGTGTCTAGGGCGCCGCTTCGCACGCGGTCCGAGCGACACAGAGAGCCGCGCGAGCGGCCTGCACCCGAGGGACAAAAGCCCAGAGGCGGAGACGTCGAGAGCAATTCACGTCCCGCTTCGGAGGCTTATGGATGCCATTTCGCTCGCGCTCGTGCTGTCGGCGGCGCTGATCCACGCGACCTGGAACGTGCTCGCCAAGCGCGCCGCCGGCGGCGCGCGCTTCGTCTGGTGCTACTCGGTCGCGAGCGGCGTGTTCTACTTTCCGGTGCTGTGGCTGACGGCGCCGGCGCACGCCTGGAGCTGGGGCGTCGCGGGCGTCGTCGTCGCGAGCGGCCTGCTGCATCTGGGCTATGCGCTGGTGCTGCAAGCGGGCTACCAGCGCGCCGATCTCTCGGTGGTCTATCCCGTGGCGCGCGGCACCGGCCCCGCGCTTTCGGTGATCGGTGCCATCCTGCTGCTCGGCGAGCCGGCGAGCCTGACCACCGTCGGCGGCGCGGTACTCATCGTCGCCGGCATCCTCGTCATCGGCCTGCATGCGGGCACAGGCGCTCGCCGCCTGCTCGCCGGCGTGCGCTGGGGCGGCCTGACCGGCCTCTTCATCGCTGCCTATACGGTGCTCGACGGCGCCGCGGTCAAGCTCATGGCGGTCGCGCCGATCGTGCTCGACTACTTCGGCAATCTGCTGCGGATCGGGCTGCTGACGCCGCTCGCCCTCGGCGGCGCGCCCGACTGGCGCGAAGAGTGGCGCCGCTACGGCGGCATCGCGCTCCTGTGCGGCGCGCTCGTGCCCCTGTCCTATATCTTCGTGCTCTTCGCCATGCAGCGCGCGCCGGTCAGCGTGGTGGCGCCGGCGCGCGAAGCGTCGATGATGGTCGGCGTGCTGCTGGGCTGGTGGCTTTTCAAGGAAGGCCAGCTCCTGCGCCGCCTCGCCGGCGCGGCGCTGATCGGCCTCGGCGTCGTGGTGCTCGCATGAAAGGATCGACGATGAATCTCGCGAAGCACCGGCGGGGCTGGCTAGGACACGGGCGTTCCCGCCTCGGCGGTCGGGCCCGCGACCTGCGGCTCGGGGACGGCCGAGGGCTTCCAGAGGATCGCGAGGCCGATGGCGGCGGCGAGGAGCGAGGCGAGGTAGATGGCGAGCTTGGCGGCGGCGAAGTCGGCGCCGCTGAGCGCCTGGCCCGCGATGAAGAGCGACATGGTGAAGCCGATGCCGGCGAGCGCGCCGCAGCCCGCCACCTGGCGCCAGCCGTAGGTGGCCGGCTTCGCCGCGACCCTGAGCGCCACCGCGAGGCGCGCGCCGGCCAGGATGCCGATCGCCTTGCCGGCCACGAGGCCGAGCACGATGGCGGCCACCAGGCCGCCGCGGCCGGCGAGCACGTCGGCGGACCACGCGAGCCCGGCGTTGGCGAGCGCGAAGAGCGGCAGCACGAGGTAGCTCGACCACGGCTGCAGCGCGCGCAGCAGCTTGCTCGCCGGCGATTCGATGCGGTCGTGCACGGCATCGAGGGTGCGCAGCGCCGGCTCGGAGGGGCCGGTGCGCAGCACCGCTTCGCCCGCGAGGCGCGTCTCGGCGTCGATCACCGCCTGGGCCTGCGCGAGCAGCGCTTTGAGGTTCGGCGGCGGGCGCGTCGGCGTGGTGGCGGCGAGCAGCACGCCGGCGAGCGTGGGATGAATGCCGGCTTCGTGCAGCGCGAGCCACAGCAGCGTGCCGACCGCGGCATAGGGGAGCGCCCGATAGACCGGGGCGCGGTTGAGAGCGACCAGCGCCCCGAGCAGCGCCGCCGCGACGGCCAGCCACTCGAGGTGCAGCGCGCCGGAGTAGAACGCCGCGACGATGACGATGCCGACGAGGTCGTCCGCGATCACCGCGGCGGTGAGGAACACGCGCAGGTCCACGGGCACGCGCTCGCCGAGGAGCACGATGAGCGCGACGGCGAAGGCGGTGTCGGTGGTCATGGTCATGCCCCAGGCGTGGGCATGGCTCTCGGGGGCGAGCGAGAGGAAGATGAGCACCGGCACGATCATCCCGCCCGCCGCGCCGGCGAGGGGCAGGGCGGCCGCCTGGCGCGTGGTGAGCCGGCCCACCGTGAGCTCGCGCTTGATCTCGAGCCCGACCACCAGGAAGAAGACGGTCAGCAGGCCGTGGTTGATCCAGTCGAGCAGCGAAAGGCCGAACTCCGCGGTGCCGAGCCGAAGGGCGAGCGGCCGCTCCCAGAAGGCGAGGAACGCAGCGCCCGCCGCGCTGTTGCTGAGCGCCAGCGCGAGCAGCGTCATCAGCAGGAGCAGCAGGCCGGTGGACGGCCCCCAGCGCACGAAATCCACGCTCGCCGCGTGCAGGCGGTGGCCGAGCGAGCGCAACAGCGCCTCGCTCAGGGAGGCTTCGTCCCAGGCGCCCTCGTAGCGCCGCCCGTTGATGAAGAAGCTCGGCGTCACGCGCGCGCCGCTGTGCAGGCCGCTGCGCGCTTCGGTGCGCACCCGCGTCGCCACGGCGCGTGCCACCTCAGCGTCCCAGGCCTCGCGCGGCGGGATGCCGAAGCGCTCGGCGATGCGCTCGAGCTCGCCCGGCGCGAACGCCGGGCCGGCCTGCATCAGCGCGTCGTGGACTTCCCAGAACCGGCCGCCGGTCTCGCCCGCGTACTCGGCGAGCTCGGCCGCGCGGGTCGCCTCGGCGCGGTCGGCGAGCGGCAGGTGGCGGTACGCATAGCGCAGCCGGTCGCCGAACTCGTCCCGGAGCCGGCGCACCACCTCGTGCGCCGTGCGGCAATAGCCGCAGAGGTAGCTGCCGTATTCGACCAGCGTGATCGGCGCCTGCGGCGGGCCGAGCACATGGTCCGCGTGCGGATCGACCGGACGGTCCAGCCGCTCAGCGCGGGCCGGCTGCATTTCGGCCTAGGTCTTGAAGTCGTCGTCCCATTCGTCGGCGCCCGCGGCTGCTTCGTAGGTGCTCTGCAGGAACTCGAGCAGCGTCTCGTCCGGTGAGGCGGAGCGCGCGACGGCATCGTACGGCAGAACGAACTCGCGCAGCGCGGCGTTGTAGCGCGCCGCCGCGGGGCGTACGGACGCCTGCGCGAAGCCCGCGGGCTCGGGATAGGCGTAGGCGTAGAAGAGCGCGTAGGGATGCTGATCGTTGCCCGCCCAGAAGCCCGCGCTGCTCACCTCGTGGGAGTACGCGTCGCGCGCCACCCAGTCCGGAAGATGGGGCACCCCGCCCGGATGCTCGGGCGCGCGCCGGCCGGAGAAGCGCGTCACCGCCAGGTCGGCGCCGCCCCAGAAGTAGTGGACCGGGCTGCACTTGCCGCGAAAGCGCGCCCGGAAGCGGTCGAAGACGCGCTGCGCCTGCAGCAGCGCCCGCCAATAGCGACTGGCGTAGTCCGGGTCGTAGGTGTGGTGCTCCTCGTCCTGGTCGAAGGCAATCGGGTCGGGCAGCTCGTTCGGCATCGTGCGGATCACGACCGGCACGTCGAGCGCCTGCAGCGTCTGCATGAGCCGCCGGTAGAACGCGGCCACGGATTGCGGCTCGAGCGGCACGCTCGCCTCGCGCCCATCGCTCACCTGCACCCGCAGCCGGTGGGCGAGGAAATCGAATTCGAGCTGGAACGCGCGCGTGCCGTGGGGCATTACGCGCGTGGCGAGGCCGCGCGCGGTGACCGCAAGCGCGACGTGCCACGAGTGGCACACCCAGGGTAGCTGCACGAGCGGCACCTTGCCGACGATCTGCAGCCACAGGTGCAGCGTCGCGTACGTCTTCGACCATGCCTCGTAAGGCAGGCTCGGCCAGGCGGGCGGCGCGCTCACTTCGCCTGGACGGTGTAGTGGATGGTCATGGCGACGATCTTACCGTTCCGGATGACGAAGGAGTCCGCGCCGTCGGCGATCGACGCCCGCGGCGTGTCGGCGCTCCACTCGAGGAAGGCGATCTCGCCCTCGCACACGCGGGTGACGTAGACGTAGCGGGCCGGGCCGATCTGCCGCTCCAGAAGCGCGGCCGCCTCACGCACGCCGTCATGGCCGCGGAAGGTGCCGTAGGTCGTGAGAAGCACGCAGCGCGGGGAGAAGTTGTGGCGCAGGTCGCCTTCCACATCGCCCTGCTGTGCGCGCTCGAGATGATCGAGGAAGACCTGCTCGGCGGATCGTGAAGCGTCCATGGATGTGCCTCCAATGGCAGCGCGTGACGCAAGCGCCGTACCGGCGCGCCGCCGGACGCTATAGTGCAGCGCATGGCCCTGGCGTTCGAGCGCATTGCCATCGTCGGCGCGACGGGGCCCACGGGCAGGGCGCTCGCCGCCGAGCTCGTGAAGCGAAAGCACGCCGTACGCGTCGTGTCGCGGCGCGCGGCGGTCCTGGAAGCACTTTTTCCAGGAGCCGAGCTGGAGAAGAAGGCCGGGGACGCGAT
>DATLGR010000161.1:0-1597 GCA_035540415.1 Burkholderiales bacterium
GGGCTCGCGCTGCTGCGCGGCGCGGATGCCGTGCGGCTCGAGCGCGCGCTGACGGCCGCAGCGACGATGGTGTCCCCGGGTCCCTACAGCCATCCGATCGAAGGCGCGCTGGTGCGCAACGCCTGGCCCGGCGCGGGGGCCTGGCTCGGGCTGTTCGCGTGCGACCTCGCGGAAGTCGGCATCGGCGGCATCGCCGGCGGCCTGTACGACGTCTTCGAGCGCGGCTTCGGCGCCCCGTCGCGCCCCGGGGAGCTGGTCGACGGGCTCGGCACGCAATGGACGATCTGCGACGGCTATCACAAGCTCTATCCGGCCTGCCACCACTCGCATGCGGCCATCGAGGCGCTGCGCGAGCTGCGCGCCCGAAACCCCGAGATCGCCGCCGACGGCGCGGTCGAAGAGGTGATCGTCGAGGGCTCCGCGATGGCCATGAACTTTGCGAATGCCGAGCCCGCCACGACGCTCGCGGCGAAGTTCTCGATCCCGCACGCGGTCGCCGGCGCCATCGCGCGCGGCGAAGCCGACGAGCGTGTCTTCGGCGCCGAGGGCATGAAGGACGAGCGCATCGCGGCGCTGAGAGGCCGCGTGCGCCTGGCGCGCCTGGCGGACGTGAAGCCCTGGCCCTACGACCGGCCGGCGCGCGTCACGGTGCGACTGCGCGACGGCCGCTCTCTCGTCGCCGCCTGCGAGGCCGCGCTGGGCAGTCCGTCGCGGCCGCTGAGCCCCGAGACGGTGCTGGCGAAGATCGAGCGGCTTTCGAGCCGGGACGCACCCGGCCTGGCCCAATCCATCGCGGCCCTGCGCGAGCAGGCGCGCCAAGGCGCGCTTCCCGCCACGTCGGCGCGCGACTGGATCGCGGCGCTGTTTCGCGCCTAGGAAACGATCGTCCGCGCCACGGCGAGCAGGCGCTCGTCGGCTCCGGGCGCGCCGATCAGCGACAACCCCAGCGGCAGTCCGTCCACACGGGCGAGCGGGAGGCTCACCTGCGGGCATCCGAGCGTGCCCGCGATGCAGGTGAGCTGCAGCATGCGCGCGCGAAGCGCCCACATCCGCGAGCGCGGCTGGCCGGCGAGCGGCGCCGGAAACGGCGCGCTCGGGAGCGCGAGCAGCGCGCCGTCGGCCAGGAGCGGCAGGACTTCCTCGCGGCGCGCCGCGGCGAAGCGCCGCGCGTCCTGCGCCGCCGTGTCGTCGATGCGCGCCCCGCGCAGGAAGTTGTCCGCGACTTCGAAAGAGAAGCGGGGGTTGGCCGAATCGATCCAGCCGCCGAACGTGCGCCAGGCCTCCCAACCCTGCAGCGCGCCCTGGTGAGCGAACCACTCCGTCAGCGGGACTTGCGACAGCGCACGCCACTCGAGGCGCGCGAAATGCGCCGCGACGCGGGCGAGGGCCGCTTCGGCAGCCGCGCGGCTTGGCGCATCGGCCAGCGCGAACGCCTCTTCGAGCGCGATCAGGGTGCCGGCCTGGGCGGCGGGGCAGGGGCGGGCCAGGATCACCTCACCGACCGCGGCGAGCACCCGCGGCTCGCGCGCGAGCCAGCCGACGGTGTCAAAGCTCGGCGCCTGGCCGACGACGCCCGCCAGTGCAACGCGCCCATGCG
>DATLGR010000162.1:0-3829 GCA_035540415.1 Burkholderiales bacterium
GGGACGGGGCCAGCCCGGCGACGTGCTGCAGCCCGCGCGGCCCGAGGGCGACGAGGCCGCGCAGTCCGGGGGCACCGAGAACGGCGAGATCCGCTTCGTGGTGGAAATGAAGCTCGAGGAGATCGTGGACTGGATCTGGGAGGAGCTCAAGCTTCCGGACCTCAAGCCCAAGCGCGCCGCGGCCCTCGATGAGCCCGACTACGTGCGCGAGGGCTGGGACAAGCGCGGCGCGCGCTCGCGCCTCGACCGGCGCCGCACCCTGAAAGAGGCCGTCAAGCGGCGCGCCATCCAGGACAATCCGGTCCCGATCATCAACGAGGACCTGCGCTTCCGCCAGCTCGTTCGGCGCCCCACCCCGTCGATGAACGCGGCGGTGGTGTTCGCGCTGGACGTCTCCGGCAGCATGGACGAAGGCCAGCGGCGCCTCGCCAAGCAGTTCTTCTTCTTCGCGCTGCAGGGCATCCGCCGCCAGTACGCCAAAGTGGAGACGGCGTTCCTCGCCCACGCCGCGCAGGCCTGGGAGTTCGACGAGAGCCAGTTCTTCCAGGCTTCCTCCAGCGGCGGCACGGTATCCTCGGGCGTGTTTCGCCTGGCGCTCGAGCTGATCCAGGCACGCTACGATCCGAGCCGCTACAACGTCTATTTTTTCTACGCCTCGGACGGCGAGAACGCGGCCGAGGACCGCGAGCCCGCGGCCGCGGCGCTGCGCGAGCTCTCCGCGCTCGCCAACTACGCCGGCTACGTCGAGACCGGCGGCGTGGCGAGCTTCCGGCCGCGCGAGACGCAGCTCGCCGAGGTGTTCGGCGAGCTGAAGGGCGCCGGCCTGCCGGTGGGCATGAGCCCGCTCGGCTCGCAGGACGACGTGTGGCGCGCCATCCGCGAGTTCTTCAAGGAGCAGCAGGAGCCGGCGCATGAGTGAGCTCGCCCAGTACGCCGCCGGCATCGAGGAGCTCGCCAAGCGTCTGGGACTGGATTACTACGCGGTGGACTTCGAGGTCGCGCCGGCGAGCCTGATGACCGAGATCGCGGTCTACGGGCTGCCGGTACGGATGCCGCACTGGTCGTTCGGCGTGCGCTACATCCACCAGCTCGTGCGCCAGAGCATGGGCCACTCGAAGATCTTCGAGGTCATGTTCCCGGGCGACCCTTGCCGGGCGTTCCTGATGGACGGCAACTCGCTCGCCGAGAACACGCTGGTCACGGCACACGTGCTGGGACACGCGGATTTCTCCAAGAACAATGCCCTGTTCGCCCGCTTCCACGACATGGCGGGCGGCAATATCGTCGAGCATGCCGCGGCGCATGCCCACCGCATCCAGGAGGCGATCGACAAGGTCGGCACCGAGAAGGTGGAAGCGGTGCTCGACGCCGCGCTCGCGCTCGAGTCGCACGTCGACGTGGACGGCGAGCTGCATCGAAAGCCCTACCCCGAGTTCGTCGCCGAACGGCCCCGGGCGGACGAGAGCGCCTTCCAGCGGCGCTTTCGCAGCCTCCCCGGCAGCGCCGAGCCGGCGCCGCTGGAGCTCGGCCCGGTGCGCACGCGCATTCCGCCCCACCCCGAATACGACCTGCTGTGGTTCATCGCGCATTACGCTCCAGAGCTCGAGCAGTGGGAGCGCGACATCTTCCTCGCGGTGCGCGCCGAGTCGCTCTACTTCTACCCGGTGTTCGCCTGCCAGATCATGAACGAAGGCTGGGCCTCGTACTGGCACGCGCGCCTGCTGCGCGAGGCCGAGTTCCTGCCGCAGCCGTTGTACCTCTCGGCGATCAAGGCGCACTCGGACGTGGTGAGGCCGTATGCCGCGGGGCAGCAGACGGCGCTCGCCATCAACCCCTACCACCTCGGCTTCACGCTCTGGGAATACATCGTCGAGAAGCACGGCATGGAGCGCGCACGCAGCGTGATGCGCGAGGAGGACGACTTCGGCTTCATCCGCAACTTCCTGGATCGGGATCTCGCCGAGAAGCTGGATCTGTTCGTCTACGAGGCGAGCGCAGGCGACGAGATCAAGGTGGCCAACCGCGACCTTTCGGCGATCCGGGAAGCCATCCTCGCTCCCAAGTTCAACTACGGCGCGCCGCGCGTGGCGGTGGCCGAGCTCAAGACCGACGGCAGCCTGGTGCTGGCGCACGACGCGGGCACCGATGGGCGCGGCCTGGATGTCGCGCGCGCCAAGCGGGTGCTGGAATACACGCGCCGCGTGTGGCGCCGTCCGGTGCGCCTGCAGACGGTGAACGAGCGCGGCGAGCCCGCCGAGCTCGCCGCCTAGCTACTCCAGCCGCAGCACGACCTTGCCGAGGTGGGCGTCGGCCTGCACGTGGGCGAGCGCCCGCTCCGCGTCGGCGAACGGATAGATCCGGTCGACGAGCGGGCGGAGGCGCCCGGCGGCGAACAGCGGCAGGAAGTCCGCGGTGAAGCCTTGCACCGTGCGGGCGCGCTGCGCCGCGGTGCGCAACTTGTTGGACACGCCAAAGAGCCGCAGCCGCCTGGTGTGCAGCGCCTCGAGGTCGACTTCGGCCTTCGTCACGCGATCCAGGTACCCCACCGTGGCGAGGCGGCCTTCGAAGCCGAGCGCGCGCAGGCACTCGGCGAACACCGTGCCGCCGACGTTGTTCACGGCAAGGTCGGCGCCGCGGCCGCCGGTCGCGCGCATCACCGCGTCGGCGAAATCGGGCTGGCGCGTGCACAACCCCACGTCCAGGCCGAGCGCCTTCAGGCGCTCGAGCTTCTGCGCGGAGCCGGAGGTGCCGATGACGCGCGCACCCAGCGCCTTGGCCGCCTGCAGCGCCGCGACCCCGACGCCCGAGGTGACCGCCGTGACGAGCAGCCATTCCCCCGCCTTGAGCTCGCCCTGCGCCACCAGCATGTCGTGCACGACCATGAAGGCGAGCGGAATCGCCCCCGCCTCCTCCCAGCTGATCGCCGGCGGCACCGCAATGGCGTCGCTCTCGTCCATGAGGCCGTATTCGGCGAAACCGCCCGGGCAGCGGCCCATGACGCGCGCGCCGGTGCCCTCCACCTCGCCCGCGGCCTCCAGCCCGGCGGGCTTTGCGGCGCCGAACCCGCCGAGGAGCTCGCCGCGGTTGAAGCTCGTCGCCCGGATCCTCACGAGAAGCTGCCCCGGCTTCGGACTCGGCAAGGGCACTTCGCGCAGGTCCAGGTGCAGGCCGCGTCCCGTCGTTTGCAGAAAGTACGCCTTCATCGTCACTGCACTTCGATCCTGGCTTCCCTCACCACGCGCCCCCAGGTCTCGTATTCGCGCTTCATGGTCGCCGCGAGCGCCTCGGGGGTTCCCGGCTTGGGCTCCACGCCCTGCTTGCGCAGAAGCTCCACCACGTGCGGGTCGCGCAGCGTGGCGACGAGATCGCGGTTCAGCCGCGCCACGATGTCCTTCGGAGTTCTTGCGGGCACGATGAACGCGTACCAGTTGGTGGCCTCGTAGCCCGGGTAGCCCGACTCCGCGACGGTCGGCACGTCGGGCAGCAGCGGGTCGCGCTCGGCGCCGGTGAGGGCAAGCGCCGTCGCCTTGCCGGCCCTCACATGCGGGCCCGCGGCGACCGGCGTCGCCATGTAGGCGTGGATCTGGCCGCCGAGCATGGCCTGCATCGCCGGGCCGCCGCCCTTGAACGGCACGTGCACGATGTCGATCAGCGCCATCATCTTCAGCAGCTCCCCGGCGAGGTGCCCGGCGCCGCCGATCCCCGAGGAGCCATAGGTGTAGTGGCCGGGCTTCTCCTTCGCCAGGCGGATGAAATCGGCGAGCGTCTTTGCCGGCACGGAGTGGTGCACCACCACGAGGTTGGGAAATACCACGCCCATCGTGACCGG